>JACMRG010000226.1 GCA_014376585.1 Opitutaceae bacterium
CGGCCACATGGTCTTTTCCACGCTGCACACGAACGACGCGCCGAGCGCCGTGACCCGGCTCATCGACATCGGCGTGAAACCTTTCCTCGTCTCCACGTCTTTGCGTGCGACGGTCGCCCAGCGCCTCGTGCGCAAAATTTGCGCGAAATGCCGTCAGCCTTACGTCCCCTCCACGGCGGAATTGCGTTCCCTCAATATCGTCCCCGCGCAGGCCGCCGCCGCGAATTTCGCCCGCGGGGCCGGCTGTGCCACATGCAATGGCACCGGCTTCCGCGGCCGCCTCACCATCGTCGAACTCTTCATCGTGAATGAGGAAATTCAGCGTATGATCTACGAAAACGCCGGCTCCTCCGCGCTCCGCGAAAAGGCCCGCAGTTTCGGGATGCGCACCATGCGTGAAGACGGGTTGCGCAAAGTCATCGCGGGCCTCACCACCATCGAAGAGGTCGTTTCGATCACTGTCGGCGACGCCAATTGAGTCGCGGTTTCATTCCACTCTTAACTTTATCCTTATTCCATGAGCTACGAAATGAACGACCTGCTCGATCTCGTTGTCGACCAGAACGCCTCCGATCTTCATCTCCAAGTCGGTCAACCGCCGACGCTCCGGCTCAGTGGCAGCATGATGCCCATCGACGGACCGGCGCTCACGCCGCCCGACACCGAAAAGTTGATGCAGTCGATCACGCCCGACAGCCATATCACCAACGTGAAACTCAATGGCGGCGCCGACTTCGGTTTCGCCTTCGGCGAAAAGGCCCGCTTTCGCGTTTCCGTCCTGCGCGCCAAAGGCAACTACGGCATGGTGCTGCGGCAGATCCCTTACAAAATGTTCGGCCTGCGCGACATTGGCCTGCCCGACAAAATCCGCGAACTCCTTTACCGTCCCCGCGGCCTCATCCTCGTCACGGGCCCGACCGGTTCCGGCAAGTCCACCACACTCGCCTCGATGGTGAACTACATTACCGAAAATCGCGACGGCCACATCATCACCATCGAGGACCCCATCGAGTATTACCACGGCCACAAGCGCTGCGTCGTGACCCAACGCGAAGTGCACGTCGATGTCCCGAGCTTCTCCGAGGCGATCCGTCGGGCCCTCCGTCAGGACCCCGACATCATTCTCGTGGGCGAAATGCGCGACCTCGAGACCATCGAGGCCGCAATCAGCGCCGCGGAAACGGGCCACTTGGTCTTCGGCACGCTGCACACCAACAGTGCCGCCAAGACCGTGGACCGCATTGTCGATGCTTTCCCGGCCAACATGAAGGACATGATCCGCACCCAGCTGGCTTCGTCGCTCGTCGCGGTTATCTCCCAAGTGCTCTGCAAAAAAGTCGGTGGCGGTCGCATCGCCGCCTACGAGATCATGGTCAACACGACCTCCATCGCCTCGCTCATCCGCGAGAATAAAACCTTCCGTATTTCCTCCGATATTCAAACCGGTGCACAGCTGGGCATGATCACCATGGACACTCACCTCATGAGCCTCGTGAACCGCGAACTTGTCTCGCCGGACGAAGCGCTGGAGAAAGCCCAGGACTCGCTGGTCATGCGCGAAAA
Organism: Opitutaceae bacterium; assembly: GCA_014376585.1. GTDB lineage: Bacteria > Verrucomicrobiota > Verrucomicrobiia > Opitutales > Opitutaceae > Tous-C4FEB. The sequence goes on from JACMRG010000226.1 coordinate 1,564, forward strand.
ATTGCTCCAGAGCGGCGCGCAGCTCCGCACCGTCTAGTTCCCGCCCGCGCCACCCCGCCGCGATGTTCCCCGCCCACAGCCCCGCGCTCTACGAGTTCCTCCGCGAGCAACGCATCGTCGAGCCGGCCCAGCTCGACGAACTCAACGCCGAGCACAAGGCCACGGGCAAGCCGCTCGCGGATGTGGTCGTCGATCTCGGCCTGATCGAAAAATCCGCGCTGCTTGCCCGCATCGCGATGCACTTCGGTCACGATTACCTGCCCGACATGCCGGCGCAGTTTCCCGGCGACGCCATCGCGGCGCTTACCGGCAAACTGGCCCGTGATTACGCGGTAATGCCGTTGCGAGTGGATGAGACCAGCATCGATTTGCTCGCGGCCGATCCCTTCAACGGCCACATCATCGACGATCTTACGTTCGCCCTCGGGCGCAGCGTGCGGCTCTTTCTAGCCGATCCAGATAAAATCGACGTGCAGATTCGGCAGCATTACGGCGAAGACGAAGCGAACCTCGTCGATCTTCTCCAAGAGATCAGCACGGGTGGTTTTACACAGGACGAAAGCAAACTCTCCGCCCATGACATCGAGTCGATGGCCGAGCAGACGCCCATCATCCGCTTCGTGAACCTGGTCCTCGGCCAAGCCATCCGCGACAAGGCGTCGGACATCCATTTCGAGCCCTTTGAGCACGAGTTCAAAATTCGCTACCGCATCGATGGCGCGCTTTACGAGATGGCCCCGCCGCCCAAGCAGCTGGCGCTCCCCATCACCTCGCGCCTCAAGGTCCTCGCCAATCTCAACATCGCCGAGCGCCGCCTGCCGCAAGACGGCCGCATCAAGATCACGCTCGCCGGCCGCCAGGTCGATCTTCGCGTCTCCACGTTGCCCACCCAGTTCGGCGAGAGCGTCGTGCTGCGCGTGCTCGACCAGGCCGCCGTGCGGCTCGACCTCGACCAGCTCGGCATGCCGGCGGATGTGTTTGCCGGCATCAACGAGATCATCCGCCGGCCCAACGGCATTTTCATCGTCACCGGCCCCACCGGCTCGGGCAAGACCACCACACTCTACAGCGGCCTGCGCGTCGTGAACACGCCCGATCTAAAAATTCTCACCGCCGAAGATCCGGTGGAATATGAAATCGAGGGTCTGATGCAGGTGCCGGTCAGCCCGCTCGTGGGCCTCACCTTCGCCTCGGCGCTCCGCTCGTTCCTGCGGCAAGACCCGGATATCATCATGGTCGGCGAAATCCGCGACCTCGAGACCGCGCAGATTTCCATCCAAGCTTCGCTCACCGGCCATCTCGTGCTCTCGACCCTGCACACCAACGACGCGGCCGGCGCGGTCACGCGGCTGATCGATATGGGCGTCCAGCCGTTCCTCATCGCGTCGTCACTCGAGGCCGTCCTCGCTCAGCGCCTCGTGCGCCGCATCTGCCCTCACTGCAAGACGACCTACGATCCCTCCGATTCGCTGCTGAAGACCATCGGCCTCGCGCGCGCCGACATCGGCGACCGGCATTTTTCTTTCGGCCGCGGTTGCACCGTCTGCAATCAGACGGGCTACAAAGGCCGGCTCGGCATCTACGAATGGCTGCGGATGACCGAGGCGGTGCGCGATCTCGTCGCGCAGCGCGCCCCGACCCTGCAAATCCGCCAGACGGCGATGGCGCAGGGCATGCGCACCCTGCGCGACGATGGGCTCCGCGCGATTTTCGATGGCCACACCACGATCGAGGAAGTCGTAAAATACACGTGAGCACCGCCCCAAAACTCGCCCTCCGCCCCGCCGTCGCCCCGGCGCGGGACAAGCCCGTCCCCAAGTCTCCGGCCGGCGCCGCCGCGCTCCGCACCGCCGCCAATAAAAAGTCCCGGCCGCTCGTGTTTGGCCGGGCGCTGAACAGCAAGGGGCTGACTATTTTCACGCGGCAGTTGGCCACGCTGACCAAGGCCGGCATGCCGATCCTCCGCAGCCTCGAGGTGCTCGCACGGCAGGAAAAAAGGCCGGCGTTCAAAAGCGTGTTGGAGCAGATATCCGACACGATTCGTTCGGGTGGAAATTTCTCCGAAGGTCTCGGCGCGCATCCGAAGATTTTCGACCGCCTCTACGTGAATATGGTGAAGGCGGGCGAGGCGGGCGGCGTGCTCAACACCGTGCTGGAGCGACTCGCGGTCTTCAACGAGAAGTCAGAGCGCATCAAGGGCAAGGTGAAGGCCGCGATGATTTACCCGGCGATCATCTCCAGCGTGGCGGTCACGATTATTGCGATCCTGATGGTATTTGTGGTGCCGAGTTTTCAGGAAATTTTTTCGGGGCTGCTCAAAGGTCAGCCACTGCCGACGCTCACCCAAGGTCTGCTCACCGTGAGTTATTTTATGCGCGATCACTACATCGCGACGGTGGGCGGATTAGTGGCTGCCTATGTGGGCTTCAGTTTTTTCAAGCGGACCAAATCGGGAGCGCGACTGGTTGACTGGCTGCTCATCCATGTGCCCGTGCTCGGCGATCTTGTTCTGAAGGCGATCATCGCGCGCTTTACCCGCACATTCGGGACTCTGCTTGCGAGCGGTGTGCCGATTTTGCAGGCGCTCGTGATCACTCGCGATACGAGCGGCAACGTCCATGTCGCCAACGCGCTCAACAGCGTTCACGACCGCGTGAAGGAGGGCGACAGCGTCGCGAAGCCGCTCGAAGCCACGAATATTTTCCCCGGTATGGTGACGAGCATGATCGAAGTGGGCGAGGAGACGGGCGCGCTGCCCGACATGCTCACGCGCATCGCCGACAGCTACGACGAAGAGGTGGACAACGCGGTGGCCGGCCTCACATCGGTAATCGAGCCCATCATGATCGTGTTCATGGCGGTGATGGTCGGCACCATCGTGATCGCGCTGTTCCTGCCGCTGGTGAGCATCATCCAGCACTTGCAGTGAACAAGCAGCCCGGTGCTTCAGCCCGGGCTGGAATTGCTTTGAACACGGCCAGACCCTCTGGGCATGGCAGTTGCTTTGGGCATGGCACTCTGTCCGGGCTTTGACCCTCTGTCCGGGCTCTGGTGGGATTATTGGTGATTATGGCGACGGTCAGTTAGCGCCTCCGCTCACTCCTGACCATCCCATGTCACTTTAGGGCTTCTATTTTAGGGCTGTGCCGATTTTACCTCCGGCCTTAAATTACGAAATCTTCAAGTCCGACAAGCTGCCTGGGGAAACTCCAAGCTTCAGTGGCGACTCCGTTTCACTTGCTTAGGTTCGCGACTTCATAACCCAGCTGATTAGCCATTCTTCAGGACTCTCGCAAAAAAGTAGAAAATTTTAGGGGCCTCATTGTTAACGCTGATCTGATCTTCCGTGACGCGGGTCCATGTGTTTTCTTGGGGAGACACTCCGGTGTTTGCGGTGCGATTCGCGATTACGAATCTCAGCTGAGTCGGGAATACTGCGCCGGCTTTCCGGATCTTATAGGTCAGCTCGATTTCTGATGATCGAAGGTAGCCCGCGTCATTTTCGGTGATCGCAACACCGACGCTTTGCGCATTCTTCAGGAAAATATCAGAGGGAGACTTTAACGCAGTCGCACTTTCGGCGAAGCGAATTTCCAGCAGGTAGGGTTTGGAGACGGCGATATCGCTCGACCAATCCGAAGTGGCCGCGAAGAGCGTGCCTGAGAACATTACGGCGAGCGTAAGGATAGTTTTTTTCATGTGGAATAGATGCTGGTCAGGGAGCGATAACCGGTCACGGCGCGACTTTCCTCGTGAGCAGTTGTGAATTCAGGCCCGGCAGACGCTCGGAGAAATCTTCGGCTTCGTTGGCTTGGCGGAGGGCGCGTTGGACCATGCCCATTTTGGCGTCGAGATTGTCGATCATCGAGACGAAGACGGCTTCGGGTGCGGCGGCATAGACGGCGGCGCCCCATTCGGGTTCGCCTTGGTGGCTGAGGACGATGTGTTCGAGGCGTTCGAGGCGCTCGGGGTCGAGCTTGGCGCGGAGGCCGGCTTTGCGCACGAGTTGGTAGCCGAGCACGACGTGGCCCTGCAAAATGCCGCGACGGCTGCGTTTCGTCGCGAGCGTGCCTTCGTATTCGATGGTTTTGCCGGTGTCGTGCACGAGGATGCCGGCCATCGCGAGGTCGGCATCAACCTCGGGATAGAGGGGGAGCAGCGCTTTGCAGGCGCGAGCCATGTGGGTTGTGTGTTCGAGCAGGCCGTGCCGGTAGGCGTGGTGCATCGCGACCGCGGCCGGCGACCAGCGGAACTGATCTCCGACCTCATCGAACACGGCCTGCACGGTCGCGCGGAGTTCGGGATGAACGATGCCGGCGATGAAACCCTGAAACTCGGTCCACAGCGTGTTGCCATCCTCGGGGGCCACCTCGACGAGATTTTCCAGCGCGGCAGGATCGGTGAGTTCGCTCTCGGGGACGACGACGAGGCGTGAGAGCTTGGGCGAGAGTCGACCTTGGTAGTAGTCGATTTTACCTTCGACGCGGATAACCGAGCCTTCGCCGGCGGCGCGCACAGCATCGAAACCGGGATTGTCGCCGAAAATAGTGCAGCCGAAAGATCCAGAGCGGTCGCCCAGATCGACACTGAGGAACGGATTGCCATTCGACGCCGTTTTCACCGCGAGTTTCTTCACCACGAGCATGGCGGCGAACGGGGCTTTGCCGCCGGCGTCGAGCGATTTGAGCTCGCGGACAGAAAGGTAGGGGAGGAGGTCGTCAGCCATGGGATTTCACGAGGTGGGTGTAGGTCTTGAAAAACGGATGCCGCACATCGCGCAGCAAGGAGTAGAACACCGTCTCGCTCGGCAACACATGCGCGCCTGCATGCCGCAGCGCGTCGAGACAGGCGGAAGCGTCCCCGGACCGACGCGCGCCGACGGCGTCGCTCAGGATCGTCACGTGCAGGCCGGCGTGGAGCGCGTCGAGGGCGGTCTGGTAAACGCAGATCGGGGTTTCGAGGCCGCAAAGGAGGAGGTGTTCGGCGGGAGCGACGGCCGCACGGATCGCATCGTCGGCGAGGGCGGAAAACGTTTCTTTTCCAAGGACGGGTGAGCCCGGCGCAGCAGCAAGCAACTCGGGCGCAGTGCCGCCGAGTTTCGCGGGCACTTGTTCGGTGAATACGACGCGCAGGCCGAAGCCATGGGCGGCGGAGACGGCGAATTCGCAACGACGTTGCACGCGCGCACCGTCGGTGATGGCGCGCAAGAAAACGGGTTGCACGTCGATGCAGAGCAGGGCGGTGGCAGTGGAGGAATCCGTGGGCGAAGCCGGGGTCACGGGAAGTAGCGTTGGCGGGCCTTAACCTGAACGAAACGCTTTTCCGGCAAAATAAACGCAGTGAGATGACCGCCCATGGCGCAGGCGGTGTCGATGCCGACAGACCATTTCAGTTTGTAAATTTCGGGGCGCGGGGTGTGGCCGTAGATGACGAAGGGCGGGCCGCTCCACAGGTCGGCCCAGGCGGGCGCGTCCGGGGCGTCGGTGCGCTTCCGTGGCTGGCCGTCGCGGTCGATAACCTGAATGCGCGTGATCACCTCGGCGGGTTGTCGGAACCAGGGCTGGGTGGGCAGGAAGCCGCCGTGGACGCACACGATGTTGAGTGCGGGCTCCTCGAAGGTGAGTAGCATTTTTTCCAAATAAGCCCAGTCCTCGGCTTTGAGCTGATCGAAGGTTTCGAAGTCTCGCTCCTTCACGTATTTCAGATCGCGGGTGCGGCGGTAATTCAGGAGTCGCAGTTCGTGATTACCAAGCAGGGAAATGGCGCGGTGTTGACGGGCGAGTTCGAGCACCCGCGGAGTGTCGGGGCCGCGGTTGACGAGATCGCCGAGGAGAATGAGGCGGTCGTCGGACTTCAACTCCAGCAGGCCGAGGAGTTCGGTGAATTCTTCGTGGCAACCGTGGATGTCACCGATGGCGATGAGGCGTCCGTTCATGTCGTGGAAAAGTGCTAGCGTCCGCACTTCGCGAGAGTAAACACTAAAGCCTATGGAAATGACTCTGCAGCCCCTGGCCACCGCGTGCTTCGTCACGGGTAAGGCGTTTGCCGAGGGCGACGCGGTCGCGAGCTATCTCGTGCGCAACGCCAATCTGGAGATCGTGCGCCATGACCTGCTCGCGAGCGAGACTGCGGCCTTCGCCCCGACCGGGTTCGTGGCGTGCAGCTGGGTGCATCCCTACAAGCCGCGCGCGGCGGGTGAGAATTCCGAGCGCACGCTCAAACTTAACGCGGAAACGCTTTTCCTCGCGCTGGCCGATCCGGCGACCGAGCCCAATGCCGAGAACACGCGTCTCGTGCAGTTTCTGGCGTTTATGCTGGAGCGAAAGAGGCTGCTTCGGCCGAGGGGCAGCAGCGCCGACGGCGAGAAAGATATCTACGAACACGCGAAGACGAAGGTGCTCTACCAAGTGCAAAAAGGCGAACTCACGCCGGAGTTCTTCGTGCGGGTGCAGGCTCAACTGAGCGTGCTCGTCGGTGAGCCCAAGCCCAGGACCGCGGTTGCCATTGCATCTGCGCCCGAAGCCCAGACCGTGGTGGCGACATGATTACGCCTCCGACCGTCGTTCCCGCGCCCGTGGTTGCCGCCGCGCCTTCACTCAAGCTCAAGGCCAACGTAAAGCCGCGCGTGGTGCAGGGGCATCCGTGGGTGTTTGCCAACGAGATCGAGGCGTTGATTTCCGCCGAGCATGATGGCACCGCCATCGAGTGCCGTGATCGCACGGGCCGGTTCATCGGCACGGGTATTTATAACAGCAAGTCGCAGATCGTATGGCGCCGGTTGAGCCGCAACCGGATCACCCTGGACGCGGCTTGGGTGCGGGCGGCCCTGGCGCGCGCGATCGCCCGGCGCGCGCCCGGCACGGCGCGACGGCTGGTGTGGTCGGAATCGGACGAGTTGCCCGGTCTCGTGGTCGATCAGTTTGGGGACGCTCTGGTGGTCCAGATTCAGACGCTCGCACTGGATCGCATGACGCCGGTGATCAGTGATCTGCTGGCCGAGCTGGTGCAACCGGCGGAAATTATTTTCCGCAACGATGCGAACATCCGCCGACTCGAGGGCCTGCCACTTGAGACGCGCACGCGCTCCGGCCAGCCTTGGGCGCCGCGCTGGGTGAATATCGAGGGCATCGAATACTGGCTTGATCTTGAGAGCGGCCAGAAAACCGGATTCTACCTCGACCAACGCGCGCAGCACCCTCTGGTCGCCAAGTATTGCGCGGGCAAGCGGGTGCTCGATGCGTTTTGCAATCAGGGGCCGTTTGCCTTGCACGCGGGCCGTGCCGGCGCGACCGAGGTGCTTGGGCTGGACAGTTCGGACGAGGCGATCACGGCGGCGCGGCGCAACGCCGAGCGGAACGGGGTGCGCGCGACCTTTACCGCGGCCAACGTTTTTGACTGGTTTAATGATCCTGCGCGCGAGACTGAGGCCGCCTGGGATGTGATCGTGCTCGATCCGCCGCCGTTTGCGAAATCGAAGAGCGCCCTCTCCGGCGCATTGCGGGGCTACAAGGAACTCAACCTCCGTGCGCTCAAGGCGCTCGCGCCGGGCGGAGTGTTGGCGACCTACACCTGCTCGCATCACATGCAGGATGCGGAGCTCCGCAGTGTGTTGGCCGAGGCGGCGGCGGATGCGCGGCGACGCGTGCAGGTGCTCGAATTTTGCCATCAGCCGCCGGATCACCCGGTGCTGTTGACGATGCCCGAGAGCGAATACTTGCGCGGCTACGTGGTGCGCGTGGAGTGACGCCGGCCGGCGTTACCACCCGATTTGGACAACCGGGTGCTTCGCACTTTTTGAAATGTGGTGAAACCGACCTCCGCCCTCATCATCGACAATGAGCCCCACGTGGCGTTTTCCTGCGCCTCCTGCGCGCCGAGCTGGGGATTCAGCGCACGTGGGAGGCGAGCAACGGACAACGGGGATTCGAACTCGTGGACCAACATGAGCCGCAGTTGGTGCTGCTAGATCTCAACCTCCCGTTGATCGGCGGTCTCGATGTGCTCAAGCAGCTCGTGAAAGACCACCCGGAAATTCCTGTTAGAGTGGTGAGGTCGCAAGACACTACCAGCGTTGTAATCGAATGTGAGAAGCACGGCGCGATCGCCGACCTGTTGAAGCACAGCCCGCGGGATGAGTTGTTGGAAACAATGCGCGAAGCGATCAACGGGCTGGATGAAGAGGAAGAAAGGTCGCCGGAAAGCGTTTGATCGTGGTCAAGTTTGCGGCGAGTGAGTCGATATTTCCGGGGCGTGGAAATTGTCGCCCATCCAGCAATCCCTGTTTTAACGACTGAAAGCGCCGGGCGCGGTCTGCATGTGCTTATCGTGGATGATGAGCCGCATGTGCGCGTGTATCTGCGCATGATGATGCGCAGGCTCGGGGTCGAAACTACCTGGGAAGTTGGAGGCGGTGAGGGGGCTTTGGAGCTCTACCAAACGCATCAACCGGACGTCGTCCTGCTCGATATAAATTTACCCTACATGCCGGGAAAGGAAATCTTACGTCACCTGTTGGCCATCGATCCAGAGGCCGCGGTGATCGTGGTAACCTCGGACCAATCGGGTGACACGATTCGTGCCGTAAGCGAGTTAGGTGCGATGGGCTACGTGCTCAAGCAATTGCCCCCGGCGCAAATGGGAGAAGTCTTGGCAGACGCCCTCGCTCAAATTGAGCCGAGGGTGCGCGCGGCCGGTGACTAGTGCGTGGGCAGGACGCAGGCAAAGACGCGCTCAAAAAAATCCGTCTAGCGAAGTGAAGTTTCGAGGTCGCGGCGGAGGGCTTTGATCTCGTTCAGCTCTTTGCGGAGGGCATCTTTCTGTTCTTTCGTCTTCGCGTAGGCGATGGCTTCCATGATGTCGCGCTCAGACTCCATAAGACTGACGCGCTCGCTGGCGACGGTCTCGCGTTGCTTGGTGGTTTCGCCTCCAAAGATTGAAAGAACTTTGGATTTGCCGCCGGCATTGAGCGCGCGGTCCGCGTCGGTGGACTTCGTTTTTAGCTTTTCCCGGGCGATGTCCTTTTCCTGCTGAAAAACTTCCCGCTCAATCTCAGTGGCACGGCCGCGGCGCACTTCGACTTTGGGCAGCATCGCGGGAGGCTCGGTCTTGGACTGAGCGAGGGTAGCCGCTTCTTTTTCGGCAGCGGTAGCGGGCGGGGTGCTTGCGGTGGTAGCCGTCGCGGCGGGGGCGGCCGGGGCTGGGGGCGGCAGGGTGGCGGTAGCCGACGGAGCGGTGGAGGTCTGCTTGGTGGCGGCTTTGATTTTGATGTGCTCGGCAAGGCGGGCGCGGATCATCTCCTCGGTGACGGGCTTCGCTGGGGGCGAGGCGGGCTCGGGCGTTGGCGTGGCGTCGGCGGCGAAGGCTGCGGTGGCAAGGCTGACGGCGAGGCAACCGGTTTTTAGGAAGAGCGCGTTCATGGCAGTGAGGGGAGCTTGTAAGCGGGGGGACGGGCGTCGAGGCGATTGAACGGTGGACGCGGGGGGCAGGGCGTGGTTCCCGTGCGGGCACAAAAAAGACCGGGCGGTAAGGCCCGGTCTGGAGGGAGCTGGAGGGCTTTAGAGTTTGCCGCCGAAGATGGCGCTGGCGCCGAGCTCTTCTTCGATACGGAGGAGCTGGTTGTATTTCGCGATACGGTCCGTGCGGCTGGCGGAGCCCGTCTTGATCTGGCCGGCGTTGGTCGCGACGGCGATGTCGGCGATGGTGACGTCTTCGGTCTCGCCCGAACGGTGCGAGATAATGGTCGTGTATTTGTTTTTCTGCGCGAGCTCGATGGCGTCGAAGGTCTCGGTGAGGGAGCCGATTTGGTTCACCTTCACGAGAATCGAGTTGGCGGTGCCGGTATCGATGCCCTTTTGGAGGAACTCGACGTTGGTGACGAAGAGATCGTCGCCGACGAGCTGCACCTTGGAGCCGAGCGTGTCGGTGAGTTTCTTCCACGTGGTCCAGTCGTTTTCGGCGCAGCCGTCTTCGATGGATACGATGGGGTATTTGGCGACGAGGTCCTTGTAGTAGGCGACGAATTCGTCGCCGGTGAAGGAGCGGCCATCGGATTTTTTGAAGACGTAGGTCTTCTTCTCTTTCACGTAGAACTCGGAAGCGGCGACGTCGAGGGCCAGGAAGATGTCTTTGCCCAGTTTGTAGCCGGCGCCTTTCACCGCTTCGGCAATGGCGTCGAGGGCATCGGTGGTGGAGGCGAGGTTGGGGGCGAAGCCGCCTTCGTCACCGACGGCGGTCTGGAGGCCCTTGGATTTCAGGACCTTCTTGAGCGAGTGGAACACCTCGGCGCCGGCGCGCAGGGCCTCGGAGAACGAATTGAAATTCTTAGGGACGATCATGAACTCTTGGAAGTCGATGGGAGCGTCCGAGTGCGCGCCGCCGTTCATGATGTTCATGAGCGGGATCGGGAGGACTTTGGCGTTGGGGCCGCCGAGGTATTTGTAGAGGGGTTGGTTGAGGGCGGCGGCGGCGGCTTTGGCGGTGGCCATGGAGGCGCCGAGGATGGCGTTGGCGCCGAGCTTCGACTTGGTCTTGGTGCCGTCGAGTTTGATCATGGCGTGATCCACGCCGATCTGATCGCAGGCGTCGTAGCCGAGGAGCGCGGGGGCGATCTTGCCCTTCACGTTGCCGACGGCTTTCTGCACGCCTTTACCGCCGTAGCGGGCCTTGTCGCCGTCGCGGAGCTCGATGGCCTCGTGTTCGCCGGTGGAGGCGCCGGAAGGAACCGCGGCGCGGCCGAGGTGGCCGGAGGCGAGTTTGACGTCAACTTCGACGGTGGGATTACCGCGGGAGTCGATGATCTCGCGGGCGGTGATGGCTGTGATGGTGGTATTCATGGAGAGAAAATGGAGAGACGAGCGAACAGGGAAAGCAGGGCGCGCGCCGAGAGGAAGGCGAAAGTGGGGCGGTGAGCCGGGACGGGTGCGCCGCCACGAAACCTGCCCGCGCGCTAGAAATTGGAACGCGCGCGGAAAAAACGGCGGAAGAAGCGATCAATCGGGCCGAGGTTGCGCGGGCGGGAGGCGGCGGGAATCTGCTTTTCAAAGTTTCGGTCGCAGGCGGTGCGCCAGACGGAGACACCGTCGTAGTTGCGCACGGATATATTGACCGCAGTAAGCAATTCCGGCGCCACTTGGTCGAGGTGACCTTCGTAGGCCGCCGCGTGCAGGGGCGTGTCGCCGTTGTCGTTCCGGGTGAGGAGCAGGTCGGCGGTGAGGTGCTCGACGGGAATAGTCGAGAGTTGGCCGGTCTCGGCGGCGGCGTGGATGGCGGTAAACCCCGCTTTGCTCGCGCCGATCAGATTCTGGTGAGTGAGGAAGACGGCCGGAATTTGACCGAGATGCCCCGAGATAGCCGCGGCGTGAAATACGGTATCGCCCGCACTGGTGGCCTCAAGCAAGGCAGCCGTGGTGAGGTGATCGGGCGGGATCTGATCGAGGTGGCCGTTGAAAGCGGCCACGTGGAGCACGGTTTCGCCGCCGAGATTTTTCTGCGCCAAGGTTTGTGCCGTGATGAACTTGCCGGGGATGCGGTTCAGCGTGCCTTGTTCCGCCGCCTCGTGGAGAGGGGTGTTGCCGACATCGGTTTTGCGCTCGAAGGCCTCGGCGGTGATGAGTTCAAGCGGCAGTTGATCGAGGTGGCCGTGAGCCGCGACCAGATGGAAAACGACATAGCCGGCGTTGCTGCGCAGGCTCAGACTGTCGGCCGTGATGAGTCCCACCGGAATCTGGTTCAGGTGACCGCTGCTCGCCGCGTGATGGAGCGGGGTGTAGCCGGCGTCATTTTTTATCGCGAGGCTGGGCGCAGTCAAAAACTCGGTCGGGATTTGATTGAGATGACCGTGCCGCGCGGCGGCGTGGAGCGGGGTATTGCCGGCGGCATTGCGCGCGGTGAGCCGAGCTCGATCAACGGCCGACGCCGGCAACTGGTCCAAGGTGCCCAGTCGGGCGGCAGCGTGCAAATCAATCGGCGGCATTATTAGACCGCGAAGGTTCGGGACCGACGGGGAGATCGCAAATCAAAAGCTGGCGAATCGCGGTGGCGGCCCGACGGATTTGGGATTTGCCAAGGAAAACTGTCCACGCAACTTTGTCGAAACGATGAGTAACGAAACGCCGGTGATCGCGGCTGAAAACGAAACCAGGCAGACCGTGCTTTTAGTGGATGACGAACAGTCGTTACTCGATGTTTTTTCGGCGGCTTTGGAGCCATTTTTCGAAGTGACGACGGCGAAGTCCGCACGTGAGGCCGACTTCCTTTTGCAGAAAAAATCGTTTAAGGTAGTGGTCGCGGATCATCTGATGCCGGGCGGCAACGGCATGAATTTTCTGGTGCGGGCGCGGGAAGAGTTTCCGCACATGCAGCGCGTGCTCGTGACCGGTTACATGAAGCCCGAGATGTTGCTACGCAGCGTCAACGAGGCGGCTCTTTTCCGTTACCTGCTCAAGCCGGTCTCGCTGGGTGAGATCGTCCGGGTCGTCGAAGATGCGGCCAAGGCTCACGATATGAGCGTGGCCGCGGGCTAATCGAAGGCACGGCGCCATGCCCGTGCAGACTTCCAGGCCCCCGGGCCGGCCCAGTGTGTCGCTTGTCGATGATGAGGCCGCGTTGCTGGAGGTGATGAGGCTCGGGCTGGAAGCGGATTTTGATCTGGAGCTGGCGGCCAGCGCGGAAGAGGCGGAATTACTGCTGGCGACGGGAAAACACGGTGTCGTGGTTTGTGATCATATGATGCCCGGTGAGGCGGGGGTGGACTTTCTGATCACGGTCAGAAAACGGCACCCGGCCGCGAAACGTATTCTTGTCACCGGATACATGAATCCGGATTTTTTCTCGCGCAGCACATCCATCGCCGGTCTGTCGGCATGTCTGGTGAAGCCGGTGCCGGTGGCGGATTTGGTGGCGGCGATCCGCACGGCACTGGTCGATGAGGTCTCGTCGGGGGCGTGGGCTACCGTCCGAGTTTCGTGCGCAGGTATGGGGCCGTGGGACTGTGCTTGGTTTTGAGGAGGCCCGCGAGTGGGCCTTGGTAAATGAGCTCGCCGCCATCTGGCCCTCCGACGGGGCC
>JACMRG010000227.1 GCA_014376585.1 Opitutaceae bacterium
AACCTCTTCGCCCGTCTCAAGTCTTTCCGCCGCATCGCCACCAGATACGAAAAATTACACACCACCTTCTCCGCCACGGTCTCCCTCTCTTGCCTCCTCATCTGGCTCAAATACTGAACTTCTTTTCAAAGACACGGCCTACAACTACCGCACCGAAACGGAAATGATCGCGCGCGGTGCGCCCGGCGATTTTGCCGGTGAGATGCCGGTGCTCAGCATGTTTTTCCGATTCCACGACGAAGTCTATCACACCTATTCCGCCTACGCCCGCGGACTCCAGGGCCTGACTGATCCCCATAGCCTCTTCGACGTGACCCCCTACGGCCGGCAGGAGGCTTGGGAGGCTTTGCCCCCGGGCTGGCCGCGGCAACCGACTTATAGATGAAGCGCTCGGCGCCTGCGTTTCGCGCAAAAAAGCCGGGCTCGAAAACGAGTCCGGCCGAGGAGAACGCGAACTACTGATACTTCAGTTACCGTCGCGTTGCTGACTTTTGCCGACGGCTTTTTGGATCTTCCCGGCGATCTCTTGGGCGCGGCCCTTGGCCTGAAGAATTTTTTTGCCGAGGACTTTGCCGGCGATCTGCTTGGCGTCACCTTTGACAATGTTGGCGGTGCCGGCGGCTTTATTTCGGGTGCTTACTTTCATGTGGATTGGGATATTTTTGTTGCGAGTTGAATTACGGGGCAGATGGACCGACCGGAGCCCTCGCGGTTCCCTTGAACCGCCGCGCGTGGGTTGAGGTGGAAAATATTCCCACCCCGCGCTACGGCGCCTTGGCAGAGTAACCGTGCCAGACCCACTCGAGCGCCTGCGGCAGGGTTTGCGCCTTCACGTTGCGATCGGTGTGGCCGGCGTTTACGCAGAAAAGATATTGGTAGTGATAGCCCTTGGCCTTGAGCGCGGTCGCCATGCGGTTGTTGGCCTCGACCCAGTCGTGCATGCCGTCGCGCGCGTTGTAGTTGTCGCGGTCGCCGACCTGCATCCACAGGCGGATCGGTTTGCGCGGACTGTTGGGAATAATCGATTCGTGATAACCCCACGCCCCGTGCGGGGTCTCGGAATTCACGGGCGATTGCTGATTCACGTAGGTGCCGGAATAGCTGATTACGCGGCGATAAAGCTCCGGGTGAAACCACGCCATCGTGAAGGCGGCCGCGGCACCGGAGCTGCCGCCCATCGTGGCGCGGCCCTCGGGATCTTTGGTGATTTTGACGCCGTAGTTTTTCTCCACCAGCGGGAGCACCTCGGCCTCGACGAATTCAGCGTAGCGGCCCGAGACGGTGTCGTATTCGAGGCCGCGCTCGCTGCCCAGCGAATCGCCACCGCCGTTTTGAATCATCACCGCCGCCATCGCGGGCACGCGGTGTTGCGCGATCAAGTTGTCGAGCACCGTGGGCAACGCGCCGTCGGGCCCATCGGCCGTCACGATGACGGGGATGGGCGTGCCCGCCACGTAGCCTGCCGGCGCGTAAACCGTGACCGTGCGGGTGTAGGATTTGGGGTGAACTTTGATCGCGGCCGGTTCGACCGGCACGATGGCCGCGCTGCCGTCCGGCGGGACCTTGGTGATGCCGGGGTAAAATTTACTAGCCTCCGAGTTCATCGTGAACCTTTGCACCGTCCCCTTCGGCGCACCTTCGACGGTGGTCATTTCAGGTGCGCGCACGTAGTCCGGTCCGATGAGGAAATCGCCATCGGCGTCGATGGGAGGATTCATCCCGGGCGCGCCACGCATCATCGACTCTTCGCCGGGTTTCGCACCCACCGGGGTGAGCTTGGGCGTGCCGGGCGCAGTCGGAGAACGGGTCGGCGCGGGCGGGCGCTGCTTGACGGCGGGCGCGGCAGACGGCGGTGTCGCGGGTGCGGCTTCGGCACCACGGAGATTGCGTGCGCAAGCAAGCGCAGTGGCGCAGGCGATGAGGCGGAGCAGGCGAAGTGAGGGCATTTTTCTCGTGATGGGGGGAAACGGATTGAACCAAGGGCGGGACGGGGTGGAAGAAAGCGGGCCCGTTGGATTCTGAGCCGAGAGTGCCTCCGGCAACGGCTGTGCCGCAAGCCGGCATGTGAGGGGCTCACCCGCTTTAGTAACCCAGCCGTCCGGCCTCTCGCAGTAGCTCCTCGCGACGGGCGGGGCTGGGGATGTTTAGTTCGATCCACGTTTTCGCCGCGTCGGGATTCGTTGGCAGCCAGCGGCGCACGAGTTCGTCGATCATGTCGTCGCGACGATCCGGAGCAGGGAGGGTGGTGAGATAGCTCGCGGCGTTGACGGGCGATTCGCGTAACGCTTCGTCGAATTTGCGCCTTAGCGCGTCTTCACGTTCCACGCCGAGCGGTCGCGAGCCCGCGGCGCCGACGGACATCGCGCCGCTCCCGACATAGAGGCCGGCGGACCAACCGCTTCGCGCGACGCGGGCGCCCGCGCCTCCGAGCCCCGTTTCGATGCCGGCTAGCGCGGCGACGCGGGCGGCACCGGCGGGAAGTTGGTTTGCCCACTTCCAAGCCTCGGTCGCATCGCTCGCCGCCCACGTCTGCCCGATGGCACCGATCAAGACCATACGATCGCGACCTTCCGGCAACGCCGCGATCATCTCCGACGCGCGTAATGGTTGGGATTGAGCAAGGGCAAAGCCCATGCTGGTGATCATCCGGTCTTTCTCTTCCCCCGGCCCGAGCCCGCGCACCCACGCAAGGGCGGCCGGGGCGTCGCGGCGGGCCCACCCGGCGGCCGCGTAGCCCAACATTTCGATCCGCGCGCTTGGAGCGGGCAAAGCGAGCAGGCGCTCCAGTGTGGGCTTCGCTTCGCGTTCCACCAGACGCTCGGCTACCATCGCCAGGATCTCCGCCTCCGAGCCTGGAAACGCGGGTGCGAGCGCCCAGCGGATTGCCGCATCGGCATCGCGGTCCGCGGTGGCCCGCGCGAGAATTTCTATGGCGGTGGTCCGCATCGCCCCGACCGGTAACGCCTGCGCCACCCGCTCCGCCTTCGCCAAATTCTGCTCGGAAATCGTGGTCATTAATTTTTGCACGGCCAGCGCGCGTTCTTCGGCGGAAAGTTTTTCCAGCGCAAGCGCCAGCGCCGGCAGGTCATCCCGGTTGACTGCGTCCGTGGCGGTGGTGAGGGTCTCGTCGACGGACCATGCCGCCACGGGACCCGGTGCAGTGGCCACCATCGTGGGCATGCGGGGTGCGTGAGCCTTAAAATCGCCCACACAGTCAATCGAGCCCGCAATCGTGAAAAGACCGGCAACGACGCGAAGTCCACGAACTGCTGGGCCCATCCTGACGGAGAAGCGTTGGGTGATGCGACTACTCACGCCCGCAACCAATGCGCCCCCACCGCGGGCGCAAGCCGGCCTTTGGAAGCGTTGGCCATGGCGGCATCCGGCGACTGAGGACCGCGATAAGGAGGGATGAGATGCTCGGCGCGTTTGCGCGGGCGCTCCGCTCACTCGCTCATATTCGGCGTGTCGATGCCTAGGGCGTCGGCCAAGTCGGTGAGGTGCTCTTGTTCTTGGACAATGATCTCGCGCAGCACTTCGCTGAGGGCGAACTCGCCCATAGCGTCGGCCTGGCGGATGCGGGTGCGGTAGTTGAGAATGGTCACGCGTTCGTTCTCTAGGTCGAAGCTCAGCATGTCTTCTGCCTTGTCGGAAAGTTTCACGGCCTTCGGGACGGTCACGGGGGTGCCGTTGAAATAGTCGATCTGCTTGGCGATCTGGAGGGCGTGATCCAATTCCTCTCCGGCGTGTTTCTTCAACTCGCCCGCGATGTGCTGGTATTTGGCACCCTTCATCGTCTGGCTATAAACGATGTAGGCGACGATCGCCTGATACTCCCGGGCGAGATCCTCGTTGAGGAGCCGAATCATTTCTTTGCGGGTAATCAGGTAGGAGGGATTTTTCATCGGAATAGGTGGAGGTTGAAGTTTTGAACTCCGGCTACTGACCTGAGGTTGTGGTGTTGGTTCAGCCCATTTCAAAGCGGGGGGGCGGGCGCGAGCGCTTAATCTAATCACCCGGCGCGGGAGTCCGGGTGACCTGGCGGGTGGTGGCGAGGCGCGCCGCGGAGGGTTTTTCAGAAAGCGCCACGTAGAAGGGAACGCGTCGGGCGGGACGAAGTCGGTCGGGAAACGGGGCACATGGCCGGCAGTTTCACGCGATGCGTATGATAAATAATTATTTCTGGGGCGGGCTCTTGGTGATCGGGATTTGCAGTCCGGGCGCGAGGGCTGAGCAGAAAGGCCGCGACGCCGGGGTTATCTACGCGGAGCTCTGCGCGAACTGCCACGGGCAGAAACTGGAGGGCGGCAAAGGGGGCGGGTTGATCGACCGCGCGTGGAAGCATGGCAGTGATGAAGCGGGCGTGACGCGGAGCATTCATGACGGCATCGTGGCGGCGGGCATGCCGGCCTTTGCCCAGGCGATCAGCGACGCGGAGACGACCGCCCTGGTGGCGTTCATCCGCGAGTCGGCCACGCGGAAGACGGAGAAAGTGCCCACGACCGACCTGCCGTTACCAGAAGGAGTGCAGTCGAGCGAGGAGCAGGCCTATCGTATCGAAACGGTGGCCGAGGGTCTGGACGTGCCGTGGTCGATGTGCTTTTTGCCGGATGGGCGCATGCTCGTCACAGAGAGATCCGGGCGGTTGCGCATGATCGAAAACGGAAAACTCCGGCCGGAGGTGATCGGTGGGTTGCCGGCGATCGTGGTCAAGGACGAGGCCGGGTTGATGTCGGTCGTGGCCCATCCTGACTACGCGGCCAACGGCTGGATCTATCTTTCGTTTTGCGAACCGGGCGCGGAAGGCACGGCGATGACGAAGATCGTCCGCGCGAGGCTGCGCGACTGGCGGCTGACGGATCAGGAAACGATTTTCTCCCTCCCGCGGGGGAAATATCAAAAAGGCTACGTGCTCTTCGGTGGCCGGCTGGTGTTTTCGGAGGACTATTTGTTCTTCAGTGTCGGCGTGCGGGGACTGGAGGATAAAGTGACCGCCTCGGCGCAGGATCTGACGGTGGCGACGGGGAAGATCCACCGATTGTTTGCCGACGGGAAAATCCCGATAGACAATCCGTTCGTGGGGCGACCCGGCGCAGTCGCGTCGATCTGGGCGCTCGGCGTGCGTAATCCACAGGGTCTGGCCCGCGATCCACGCGACGGCGCGTTGTGGGAAACCGAGCACGGTCCGCGGGGTGGCGATGAACTCAACCGGATCGAGGGCGGCAAAAACTACGGTTGGCCCCTCGTGACGCTCGGGATGAACTACGACGGCACGCCGATCGCGGACAAAACGGAGGCACCGGGCCTGGTGTCGCCGATCACGCACTGGACGCCGTCCATCGCGGTGAGCGAAATCGAGTTTTATGCCGGTGAAAAATTTCCGCGGTGGCGGCACCAGCTTTTTGTCGGGTCACTGGCCACGCAGAAATTTCTGCGGCTCGTGATCGAAGATGGCCGGATCACGCACACCGAGGAGGTTTTTAAAAACCACGGACGCGTGCGCGATATCAAGACGGGTCGGGACGGCTTTATCTACGTCGCGCTTGAGCTGATCGGAAAGCCGGGGAAAATCGTGCGGCTTGTGCCCGGCGAACCCGGCGAGCGGCCCGGTGGGCGTTGAGGCGGGCGGTGCGAAAAAGCCTAGAGCGACGCCAGCGGCACCGCACGGCGAGCTTTTAGGAACGAGCAGGATTTCGCGTCCGATAATAACCCTCTGATATATCGGGTTCGCCCTGTGCGCCGGAGGCGATCAGGTTGGCAACTTAGTGCCGCAGTATGATTTCGGCGTGGCCTTCGAAAGCCTCAAGGCGGATGCTTTCGAGGTCGGGCAAATAAGTGCCGCCGGTGACGGTGGTGGCGCGCAGGCCGAGCGGATGGGAGCCCGGATTTCCACCGTGCGGGGTGACGTTCGCCGGGGCAATCGACGGTGATGGTCGTGGTTTTTCCGTCGGCAGAGACGCTGGCGTTGAAGCTGATCGGGCCGCAGTAGCCGGCGGCGTTTTTGACGGAGAGGTGGGCGCCGGGTTTGAAATAGTCGCGGGGTGCGCCGGCGAAGAGGCGGAGGAGATCGCCGGTTTTGAGACAGAGCATCCAACGCGTTTCCATGAGGAACCAAACTTCTTCGTGGGTCTTGTGCGCGCTCACGGGGAAAAAGTGCTCGGTGAACGTATAGGTGCCGCGGTCGGCGAGGGCCGCGACGGCGCCATACCATGCGGCGAGAAAGGCCTTTGTCTCGCCGCGGCGGAGATGCACGCAGGGGTGGCGGCTGTGCTAGCGCTGGCTGAACGCGACGTTGTCCCGCGTCATGAGTTCGCTATGCGCAGCGAGCAGTTCGGCGCCAGGGGCCCGCCGGGCGCGATCACTTCCTAGAAGACGAGGTAAAGGGGGCCGAGGAGGGAATCGCGCGACGTCATCGAGCCGTGGGTGAACCAACGACCGCCGTCGGCGTGGAGCATGACCGGGCCGCGGTAGTTAGTCCACGGCGGCGCGGCGCGGAGCCGCGTGCCGTCGCCGAGCGGAGCGACCGGGGGACGCACGAGGGCGGCGGCGAGCGTGGTGCGGATATCGGCCTTGAGCGCGTTGGCCTCGGCGAGGCATTCGGCGGCTTCGGTGGGCGCGAGCGTGCGAAGCATTTTCGCCGTGCGAGCGAGACCGAGGCAGGCCGGCTTGCGTCATCCGTTGGATGCGTGGCCCGGGCACCTGCCCTTGCGCGGCGGCGGTGAGCTTGGCGCGCCAGAACGCGCGGGCCACGGCGGGACGCATGTCGGAGGACCGCTCCGCGACAGCGTGGGCGCGGCCGCGCCGAAGCGGACG
>JACMRG010000228.1 GCA_014376585.1 Opitutaceae bacterium
GCTGGGCCTCGAGATCGCGGACTTTGGCCTCCAAGTCGGCGTTGGCGGCGACGAGGCGGGCGTTGAGGCTTTGGGTTTCGAGCTGCAGGGCCTCGTTTTGCGTGATGAGTTCGTGGCGTTGGACGGCGTTGCGCACGGTGGCGAGGAGTTCCTCGCGCAACCACGGTTTGGCGACGAAACGGAAAATCTCACCGCGGTTGATCGCGTCAACGATGGTCGGCAGCG
The DNA here is from genome assembly GCA_014376585.1 of Opitutaceae bacterium. GTDB lineage: Bacteria > Verrucomicrobiota > Verrucomicrobiia > Opitutales > Opitutaceae > Tous-C4FEB. Next base: position 226 of record JACMRG010000228.1, read on the forward strand.
CCAGCACGGCCGTGATCAAAATCCGCGAGGCGCGGGGGCGCAGGCGGCGGCTCTCGACGAGGAAGTCGAGGCCGAGCATTTCCGGCATCCGCTGGTCGGAGATGATGACGGCGAAGTCACGGTCGGCGAGGACGGCGAGGGCCTTGAGCGGGCTGTTGCAGGCGACGACCGGAAAGCCGGCGCGCTCAAGCGTCTCCTTGAGTGCGGAGAGAACAACCGCCTCGTCGTCGACGATCAGAATGGTGGGCGTGCTGCTCATGGCGCGTGGGCGGGTTGCAAGGCGGGTGCAGCGTGGGGCGCATGCACCGGCGGGGGACCGGGGTGATGTTGCACGATGGCTTCGGCGACGTGATCGAGTGAGAGTTGGCGCTGGGCGCCGCCGTTTTCCCACGCAGCCCGGGGCATGCCGTAAACGACGCAGCTCGCCTCGTCCTGCGCGAATGTCGTGGCGCCTTTTTCGCGCAGATGGAGGAGCCCTTCGGCGCCGTCCTTGCCCATGCCGGTGAGCACGCCGGCGATGGCGTAGGGCGCGGCGCCGCAGTTGACGGCGGATTTGAAAAGGAGATCCACCGCGGGACGTTGGTGCCACACTTGGGGCCCGTCGGTCACGCGCACGGTGTAGTGGTCAACGCACCACTGGAGGAGCATGTGGAAATTTCCCGGCGCGATCAGCGCGAGGCCGGGTGTGAGCCGCTCGCCGTCCACGGCTTCACGGACCTCGAAGTTGCACTGCGTATTGAGGCGGTCCGCAAACGCCTTCGAGAAAACGGGCGGGATGTGTTGGACGACGGCGATGCCCGGCAGGCCGGCGGGCAACTGCGTCAACACTTCGCGCAGGGCTTCGGTGCCGCCGGTGGAGGCCCCGAGTAAGATGACCCGGCGCGGGTTGTGCCCATACGCGCGGGTGCCGCCGCCGGCGGCGAGGCGGGCCGCGGCCAGGCGAGAAAGCGGTTTGGCGTTGGCGGGACCCGTCAAAACGGGCGGGGCGGCGGGGCGGATGACACGTTTCTCCGGGACCTCCGGCCGGCTGGCGCGAAGTTTGGCGCCGGCGGTGGCCTTGATGCGCGCGATGAGTTGCGGACTGAGATCGCCAAAGGAGTAGGAGCCGTGGGGCTTCGCGAGCACATCGAAGGCGCCCAGCCGTAGCGCCTCGAGGGCGTGCGCGGAGCCGTGCTGCGTGAGCGAACTCATGATGATCACGGGAAGAGGACGCTGGGCCATCACGATTTTAAGAAACGTGAGCCCATCCATGCGCGGCATCTCCAGGTCGAGCGTGAGCACGTCGGGATTGAGTTCCTTGATCTTGTCGCGGGCGACGTAGGGATCCATGGCCGTGCCGACGACCTCGATTTCGGGATCATGGCTCAGGGCATCGGTGACGAGCTTCCGAACGACGGCGGAGTCGTCCACGATGAGGACGCGGATGGGGCGGGGCGTCATGGGTTTAAGATCCGAGAGGGCGCTGGTAGATGGCCGGCCGGATCGAACACAGGGTGTGGTTGATGCTGGTGAGACTCTCCGAGTGGCCTACGAAAAGATAGCCGCCCGGCACGAGCCGGCGCGTAAGCCGCGCGATGAGTTCCTGCTGCGTCGGGCGGTCGAAATAGATCATGACGTTGCGACAGAAAATAATTTGAAACGGTTCCCGAAATGCGGGCTCACCTTTCAGAAGATTCAGATGGCTGAAGTTCACGCGCTCGCGGAGCGCGGGCCTCACGCGGATCTGGCCTTCCTGCGGGCCGAAGCCGCGCTGGAAATGGTTGCGCACGACGGAATCGGGGAGATTGCGCGCGGTGTCCTCGTTATAGACCGCGCGCTTCGCGGCGGCGAGAATGCGGTGCGAGATGTCGGTGCCCTCGATGTGCCACGGCGTCTGCGGCAGGTGGGTGGCGAGGGTGATCGCGATGGAGTAGGCCTCTTCGCCCGAAGACGAGGCGGCGCTCCAGATCTGGATACGCGGCCACCGTTCGTTGCGCAGGCGGGCCGTCAACGCCGGCAGCGCGGTGTCGCGCATAAAATCAAAATGCGCCTGCTCGCGGAAAAAAAACGTGTGATTGGTGGAGATGACGTCGATCAGGTTGCCGAGTTCCTCTTCGGCGCCGGGCGATTGCAGGAGCCGGCAGTAGTCGCCGAGGGAAGGGGAGTTGGTCGCGCGCAGGCGTTTGCCCAGGCGCGTTGAGACGAGCTCGCGCTTGTCTTGGCCGAGATTAATGCGGCTGCGCTCATAGACGAGGCCACGGATGAACTCAAACTCGTTGTCCCTCATGAAATGTGTGGTCGGTGTATCGGCGCGGCCGCCCGCAAATGTAGGGATATGTGATCGTATTTGGCGCGCTGCGTAATTGCGCGTAGGGTATTTCGCCACCGTTGTTGCCGCGGGTGGGCTGCTCGATGGGGCAATTTTTTCCACCTAGTTTACACGGCCGGAAATATTCCGCGCAAAGCGACGGCGACGTGAATTGTATTCTTCTGTAATATAGATTCTTGCGCGTGCGGGAAATCCGGTGGCACCCGCTTTGCTAAATCCCGCACTCATGATCGACCCTGTGTTTCAAAGCGGTAACTACGAGCTGGCCCGAAAGCTTCTCGACGCCACCGCGCTGCGCCACGAAGCGATCGCGACCAATGTCGCCAACGCGGAAACTCCCGGTTTTCACCGCCTCGATGTCGCCCCCGATTTTGCGAACCAGCTCCGCGCGCGCATGGAGACCGGCGATCGGGCCGCGGCGTCCTCCGCGATTAGTCCGCACCTCGCCGAAGACCCCAACGCCCGCAGCATCCGCCCTGACGGCAACACGGTTGAGATCGAGCGCGAGTTGCTCGCGATGAACCGCAACGCCGTCGAGTTCGATTACCCCAGCGACGTCGTCTCCGGGAATCTCAAGCAACTCCGCCTCGCCATCACCGGCCGAGCGTAAACCAGGCCGCGCTCCCACCGCTCCCCGCCCGTCCATGAATCTTCTCTCCGGCATCGACATCACCGCAGGCGCCCTTAACGCCCAAAAGACCCGCCTCGACATTGTCGCGCAAAATATCGCCAACGCGCAGACTACGCGCACGCCCAACGGCGGTCCTTACCAGCGGCAGGTCGTCTCTTTCGAAGCCGCGCTCATGCGGCAATCTGGCGGCGCGGGCCCCGGCCTTCAAACCGTTCGTGTCGGCACCGTCACGGCTGATCGCACGCCCGGTCAGCAGGTCTATAATCCGCAGCATCCCGACGCGGATCGCGACGGCCTCGTCACGATGCCCAATGTGAATCTCTCCTACGAAATGGTGGACCTCATCACCGCCTCCCGGGCTTACGAGGCCAATCTCTCCGTCGCCAAAAACGCCCGCACCATGGCGATGAAGGCTCTCGAAATCGGCAAGTAACCGCATCCGGCCCCCTCAACCGAAATTCCCATGTCACCCCTCGGCTCCGTCAATCCACTCTCCGCCGCCCCGCCGCTCACGCGGATCGACGCCCCGTTGCCCAAGCTCGGTCTCAACGCCCCCGGCGCGGCTACGGCGACGCACACGGATGGATTCGGGCAGGTTTTTGACAACCTCGTTTCCAGCGTCACCGCCAGGGAGAACGCCTCCTCGGCCATGACGCGCAAGGTCCTCCTCGGCGAAACCGACCAGCTCCACCAGAGCGTCATCGCGCGGCAGGAAGCCTCCGTGTCGTTTTCCCTGATGGTCGAGGTCCGCAACAAGCTCGTGGAATCCTACCAAGAGCTGATGCGCATGCAGGCATAAGCCCCGCGCCCCGGATTTTCCCGCACTTTCGCCTTAAAATTTCCCCCGCGTTTTCCCTTCTGCGTCCACGTCCCGTCCGATGAAAAATTTCGCCAACTCGCTCGTCGCCCTTTGGCAACAGCTCGGCCTCAACCAACGCGTCTCCCTCATGGTGGCCGCGCTCGCCGTCGCGGGCGGACTCTTCGCCGTCGTCCTCTGGTCGAAGCGTCCTGATTATCAGCTCCTCTACGCCCGCATGGGTGACAAGGACGCCGCCGCCGTCATCAGCTATCTCCAGTCGCAGAACATTCCGCACCAAGTCACCGCCGGCGGCACCGCCGTGCAGGTGCCCGCGGATCAAGTTTACAAGCTCCGCATGGATCTCGCCGGCAAGGGCATCCCCAGCGGCGACGGCGTGGGGTTCGAAATTTTCGACAAGGGCCAGTTCGGCCTCTCCGACTTCGTGCAACGCACGAATTATCTCCGCGCCCTTCAGGGTGAGCTCGGCCGCACCATCATGCAGGTGCAAGGGGTGCGCGCCGCCCGCGTCATGATCGTGCAGCCCGAGAATCGCCTTCTCCTCACCGAACAGGGTGTGAAAGCCACCGCCTCGGTCTTCGTTGATGTTGGCGGCGGCCGGCTCGATTCCGATCAGGTCAATTCCATCCGCCACCTCGTGGCCAACGCCGTGCAGGGCCTCGGCATCGATCAGGTCGCCGTCGTCGATAATCGCGGTCACGTGCTCTCCGAGGAACTCAAGCAGGACCCCACGCTCGGCACCGCGTCCTCCCAAATGCGTTACAAGCAACAGGTCGAAGATTACCTCGCGAAGAAAGTGGAGACGATGCTCGCTGCCGTCATCGGACCCGGTAACGCCGTTGTCCGCGTTTCCGCTGAGATCGACACCGACTCGACCACGGTCACGGCGGAGAAATTTGATCCCGAGGGTCAGGTCGTGCGCACGCAGACGGTCACCGAGGATACCACGACTTCCGTCGAAGCTCGCTCGGCCGGTGGCGCCGTCGGGGTCAGCGCCAATGTCCCCGAGAAAACCGCGGGTGTCGCCGAGACCGCAAAGCCCACCTCGACCAACGACCAGAGCCGCAAGAACCGCTCGACCACCTACGAGATCAACCGAACCACCACCGCCACGACCCGCAATCCCGGGACTGTTCGCAACATCACCGCCGCGGTCTTCATCGCGCCGCGGCCCGCTCTCGCCGTTCCTGTCGCAGCGGGCGCACCCGGCGCGGCCCCGGCCGATCCGGTGGCGCAGAAGCGCACCGCTGAAGAACTCAACGCCCTTCGCCAGATCGTCATCAACGCCCTCGGCGTCAAAGCACCCGCGGGCCAGTCACCCGACACGATTGTCTCCCTCCAAGAAACTCCCTTCCAAGCCTCCGACCGCATCCCCGCGCAGATCGCCGCGATTCAGTCCGAAGGTCGTATCCAAGGCTGGGTCGAGGCCGGCAGCCGCTGGGCCGCCATCGCCGGTGCCGCCATCGTGCTAATGATTTTCCTCCGGATGCTCGCCAAGCAGAAGCCCGAGGCCGTGCCCGTCGAAGTGCTTTCGATGTCGCCCGACGCCGCCTCCCGTTCTCTGCCCAATTCCAACGCCATCACGCCCGAACTCCTCAACGAACTCATCCGCCAGAAGCCCGCCAACGTCGGCGTCGCACTCCGTGACTGGGTCTCCGCCGGCACCACCGCCGCTCCCGCAGGCAAAAGCTAAACGCGATGGCCGCCGAATTCGACTACACCAAACTCAACCGGCAGCAGAAGCTCGCCGTGTTCCTCGTCGTCATTGGCCCCGAAGCGGCCGCCGAGGTTTTGCGCCAGTTCGACGACAACGAGATCGAGCATCTCTGCCGCGAGATGTCCACGCTCTCCATCATCCCGCCAGCCGCCTCGAAACAGGCCATGGAAGAATTTTCCGCGATCGTGGCCACCGGCGCCACGTCCGCGCTCGGCGGCCTTGGCTACGCACAGCGCACGCTCGAGATCGCCAAGGGCGACTACAAAGCCTCCGCCATCCTCGGCCGCGTCGGCCCCGTCGGCACATCGGTCGAGATCATCCGCGATATTTCCGAGATGGAGGGCCGCCAGATCTTCAATCTCGTGAAGCAGGAGCAGCCCCAGACCATCGCGTTTCTCATCTCGTATCTCGACAGCTCGAAGTCCTCCGAAATTTTCAGTCTCCTCAGCCCCGAGCTTCGCGAAGAGGTCCTCGAGCGTCTCGGCACCATCGAATCCACGTCGCTGGAGCTCGTGAGCAAGATCGTCCGCAACCTCAGCCGCCACTTCGACGTGAAGGGCCGGCCTGCGTTCCACACCAGCGGCGGCGTCCGCGCCGTGGCCGACCTGCTCAACCAGCTCGATAAGGAAACCTCCAAAAACCTCCTCGCCCGCCTTGAAGAGCGCAACGCCACCCTCAGCTCGGCGATCCGCAAAAAGCTCTTCAGTTTCGAGGATCTCAACCGCATGCAGGCGCCGGATCTGCAACGCGTCCTCCGCGAGGTGGACTCGGCCAACCTCGCCATCTCGATGAAATCCGCGAGCGAGACGCTCCGCGAAAAAATCTACGGCGCGATCTCCAAGCGCGCCGCCGAGAGCCTCAAGGACGAACTCCAGATGCTCGGGCCCGTTCGCCTCAAAGACGTCGAGACCGCCCAGGAGGCGATCATCCAAGTCGTCCGCCGACTCGAAGAAGAGGGCCAAATCGCCCTCGAAGGCGAGGGCGACAGCGTCGTCGCGTGATTTTCCGCGCCCGCTTCGGAAATCAAAAATCGAGAACCTTAAATCGAAAAATTCCAATATGGCCTTCGCCAGACTCATCGCCTTCGACCGCCCGCTTGCCGGCGCCGCTCTGCCCGGGGCGGGCGGTCGTTTCTGCACGGAAGCCGAACTCGCCGCGCACGCGCAGGCCGGCTACCGCCGCGGCGTCGATTCCGCCCGCGCGCTCGCCGATCAGCAGATGGTTGAGTTCCGCGCCGATGTCGAAGCGCTCGGCGACGGTATTTTCCAAAAACTCTCCGCGCTCGAGCCCTCGATCATCGCCCAGCTCCGCGAAGCGCTCCCCGGTCTCGCGCTCGACCTTGCGAAACGCCTCCTCGCCCGCTACGAGCCGCCGCCGGGGACTGGTTTGCGGCTCTGCGGA
>JACMRG010000229.1 GCA_014376585.1 Opitutaceae bacterium
GGGGCGAACGGGCGCAGGCTTGCGGGGGCGCGTGGAGAGGCGGCGGAGGCCCTCGCTCAACTGGGCGGGGCTGAGGTCGCGGAGAAGGCTGTCGAGCGCGCGACCGGTGGAACCGGAGTCGGCGGCGAGGCTGAGCCAGACGAAGGCCTCGGAGAGATCGGCGGGAGTGTCGCGGCCCTGAGCGTAGGCGAGACCGAGGTTATACTGCGCGATGGCGTTGCCGGATTCGGCTTTTTGGCGGAGGGAGGCGAGGGCGGGAGGCAGCGTGGTGTCGGCGGCGCGCAGCGAGGCAAGGGGGAGGGCCAAAGCGGCGGCGAGAAGACGAAGAGCTTGGCGGGCGGACGGGCGCATGATGCCCGGAAATTGGGGAGCCGCCGGAGCCGAGACAATGCGCAACGGAGGGAAATTGCGGGCAAAGTTTTTTTATAATTTGGAAATGAGGGAACCAGGAAAAAGAGGAGCAAAAAAAGCAATCAACGGGGAAGGGTCAAAACGAAGAGCCCCGACGCGGTCGTCGGGGCTCGTTGAAAAAGGAGGGGCGTAGGGTGGCGGCCAATTTTTATTTTTCGGCAGCGGTAGTGGCCGCGGCGGGGAATTCGGCGGCGGGGACTCGGACTTTGAAATCGAGATTGGAAAAGGCAAAGCGGATGACGCGGTCGCGGCCGATCATGTAGGCGGTGGGGACGGGCAGCCAGGCGGCGTCGGGCTCGCCAGGGATGGGGGCGAGGGTGATGTTGTAGCCGGCGTATTTTTTCGGCGTGGCGGCATCGACGCGGAAAGCGAACTGGTAGGCGGAGGCGGCAGTCATGGTGCGGTCGGAGACGAGGCGGTAGGCGATGTGATTTTTTTTCCGCGGTGGGGGCGAGGCCGGCGGGGGCATCGGTGCTGAAGGCGATGATTTGGTCGCCGAGGGCGGTCAACTTGGGCTCGAATTCCGCCAGTTCGCGGTTGCAGAATGGGCGCCAGCCGCCGCGGTAAAAAATGAGGACGGTGGGTTTTTAGGCGGGCGCGGCACCGAGGTCATAGGCGGTGCCGTCGGGTGATTTGACGGTGACGGCGGGGGCGGTGGCACCGACGGCGAGGGGTTTAGCTTCGGCGGTGGAGGGCGGCGCTGGCGGGGGTAGCGGCGAGAGCCGCCGAGGAGAGTAGCGGAAGAAAAAGAGAACGGAGGGAGGAGATCATCCGTGAGTGGAGTTACGGGGCCGGGAATTTATCCCGGTTGTGATCTTAACCGGGGCACTGGCCCGTGGGCGGAAGGGCTGGGCAAGTTGGCCGAGGTAGGAAGGCGGCATCGGTTCGTCGATCCCGTAGCGGGCGGGGTAGCGGGCAGGGAGATGGAGGGTGCCGAAGAGCCAATCGACGCAGGGGAGCAGGCCGGAGAAATTTTTATTGGTCGTGGCGGCGCTCTCGTTGGCGTGGTGCCAGTGGTGAAACGCGGGCGTGGCGACGAGGCGTTCGAGCGGGCCGAAGCGAAAGCGAACGTTGGCGTGGACGAAGATGGCGAGGAGGCCGTCGATCGCGGTGAGGAAGCCGAAGGTTTCCTTGGTGAAGCCGGGGAGGTGAACGGGGATGATGCCACAGATGCGGATGAACGTCTGGTCGAAGGGATGCAGGCGGCTGGCGGCGGCCCATTCGAGGTGTTCGCTGGAGTGGTGCACGGCGTGGAAGCGCCAGAGGAACGGCACGGTGTGGGCCCAGCGGTGGCCCCAGTAGGTGCCGAGTTCGTAAATGACGATGGCGATCAGAAACTGCGACCAGCGCGGGAGCGTGAGGATGGTCTGCTGGAGTGGCGGGTAAACGAGGAAGCCGAGGGCCTGGACGAGAACGAAGGCGATGAAGAGTGTGAGGAGTTTGCGGATACCGCCGGTGACGAAGAAGTGCGTGAGGTCGGCCCGGACGCCGGGGCGTTGCCAGAACTGGCGGCGGACAATCGGGAAGAACGTCTTGAGCGGGACGAAGAGCGCAAAGAGGACGACGAAGCCGAGGACGAGCCGGGCGGGGTTCCAGAGTTCGGACACTGGTAGGAAACGGGCGGCGTCGGGGGCGAGTTACACGACAGGGCGCTGCGAGAGGACGTGCGACGCAGGCGCTGGAGTTAGCGACGCGTGAGTTTCATGAGCTTGGCAGTGGTGAATTTGTCGCGGGCTGCGCCGGTCGTCTGCCGGAGCCACGCATCGACGAGGGTGGTGTCGGTTGCTTTTATGGGGCGAAGAACGATGCCGTCGCGCTCCACGGAAAACTCTACGGTATTCCCCGGAGTCAGGCCGTCGCGCTCGCGGGTTTGGCGAGGAATGGTGACCTGACCTTTGGCGTTGATGACCATATGGCGAATAATGGCCGCCAGTGATCACGCCAACAAGCGGCGGTTTAAGAAAACCCGGCTTTCGTCACTTTCCTTTTTTTGGAAGAACGACGCGCTTCAGGAAAGGTGAGTGGGCGGGTGTTGGCACAGAGGGATTGGTGCGCCAGCGAGCGATGTTGATTTTCCCCTGATCGAGATACGCTGTTCCGTGGCGCAACTTCGCTTTGCCGGCGGGGGTCGTCGTGTAGGTTTCGGTGCGTTGGCTACCGGTCTCTTTGTTAACCGTGCTACCGACGTATTTCCAATCGGCTTTAGGGCGACCATGTCCGACGAGATCGGCAAACATAACGTGCGCGAAACCGATGTCGCCGCTTGCCGGGTCCAGTCCATAGCAGGCGATGACGTGCCAGCCGGAATGGCCGTTGTGGCTTTCTCCGCCTTTCCCGGGCCGAATCGTAGTTTTTACTTCAAGGCCTGCGGGATGAGCAGCATTCGCGGGTTGGCGGATGAGGTCCGGGTATTTCTGGTGATGGTTATGTTTGTAGGGAGTGAGGCGGGAGAAGGAGTCGCACAGAATATTGGAGACAATGCCGCTGAAATTATTGCCCTGAATGTAGGAGGAGAGCGGGCGATCCGCGACCTTCGTAAGCGTGGTATTGATGAGTCGGATGATGCGCTGGGTCTCGTTGAGGGCCGATTCGACGTGGGCGAGAGTCAGGCCCGGAGGCAGGGCGGCGTTTTTGACGAAAAAACCGGATGCTACGAGCGGTAGCGGCTTGGCACTGGCGTAAGCGGCTTCAACCAGTGCGGGCAGATCCAAGCCCAGCGCCGCTGACATCGATTCGAGCACTCCGATGCTGAAATTCTGCTTTCCGTTTTCAACGTCCGAGACGTATTGGTAGGTGATGTCCGCCTTCTCCGCCAAATTCTCCTGCGAAAGACCGCGCGATTCCCGCAGCGACTTGAGGGTGCGGCCGATGGTGGTTTTGGCGTCCATGAGCCTTAACCATAGCAATTGACGGAAAATTAGTCTTTCAACTATAGTCGAAATCAATGAGCGCACCGGTTTTAATTCGCGGAGACTGCATGGCCGAAATGGCGCGGCTGGACGACAATTCGTTGCACGCGGTGTGTTCCGACCCGCCGTATGGGCTGGTGGAATTTACCGCAGAAGAGATGAACAAGTTGCGTTCGGGTAGGGGTGGAGTGTGGCGTATTCCGCCATCGATGGACGGGTGCGAGCGGCGGCCCTTGCCCCGGTTTTCCGTTCTGACCCCGGAGCAAAAGCAGAGCATTGAGAACTATTTTCATCAGTGGGGAACGGTGTTACTGCCAAAACTGCGGCCCGGCGGGCATGTGCTGCTGGCGGGCAACCCCATGCTGCTGATGTATGTCCAGGCGGCGTTGATCGAAGCGGGCTTTGAAAACCGCTCGACCATCATGCGGGTCTATCACGGGTTTCGCGGCGGAGATCGTCCGAAAAATGCGGAGAAGGAATTTCCTGAGGTCTGTGTGCAGCCGCGCAGTAATTATGAGCCTTGGATGCTTTTCAGAAAGCCCATCTCTGAGAAAACCGTGGCGGAAAATTTACGCCGTTGGGAAACGGGTGGATTGAGAATGCTGGCGGGGGGGAAACCGCTGCCGGACGTGATCCAGAGTTTCAAAACGCCGGAGAATGAGCGAGCGATCGCCGATCATCCCTCGCTGAAGCCACAGCATCTTTTGCGGATACTGGTGCGGAGTCTTTTGCCGATGGGCAGGGGCATGGTGCTCGATCCATTCATGGGCTCGGGGTCAACGTTGGCGGCGGCTCAGGCGGTGGGCTATGCCAGCATGGGAATCGAGCTGGACGCGGATTATTTTAAGCTGGCCCAAGGCGCGGTGTCGAAGTTTGCCGCGCTTTATCCGGTGGCCAAGGGCGCGTTTTTGGACGACGAGACAGCGGCGGGTAGAGAAGTGGTTCGGGAGGATCAGTCGTTGATGTGGGACGAATCCAATGCCGAGGCCGAATCTGCTCCGAAAAGGACGGCGGTGCTTGGCCTCGGATCGGGTTAGATCGTCCAGCCCTTCGCGCGGTCCACGGCGCGGTGCCAGGTGGCTTGGAGTTTTTTCATGGCGGGGGCGTTGGGCGCGGGGTGGAAGCGGCGGTCTTCGGTCCATTGGGCGGCGATCTCGGCGCGGGTTTTCCAGAAGCCGACGGCGAGGCCGGCGAGGTAGGCGGCGCCGAGGGCGGTGGTTTCCGTGACGCGCGGGCGGATAACGGGGACGCGGAGGAGGTCGGCTTGGAATTGCATGAGGCCGGCGTTGATGGTCGCGCCGCCGTCCACGCGGAGTTCGCGGAGTTTTATTTTGGCGTCGGCTTGCATGGCGGCGAGAAGGTCGGCGCTTTGGCAGGCGATGCTTTCGAGGGCCGCGCGGGCGAGGTGGGCGGCGGTGGTCCCGCGGGTGAGGCCGACGATGGCGCCGCGGGCGGAGGCGTCCCAGTGTGGCGCGCCGAGGCCGGTGAAGGGGGGGACGAAATAGACGCCGCCGTTATCGGGGGCGCGGGCGGCGAGGGGTTCTATGTCGGCGGAGGTGGCGATGAGGCCGAGGCCGTCGCGGAGCCATTGCACGACGGCGCCGCCGATGAAGACGCTGCCTTCGAGCGCGAATTCGGGCGTGGCTGTGGCCTGGGCGGCGCTGGTGGTGATGAGACCGTTGGCCGAGGTCTGGAATCGGGAGCCGGTGTGCATCAGCATGAAGCAACCGGTGCCGTAGGTGTTCTTGGCCATGCCGCCCTTGAAGCAGGCCTGGCCGAAA
>JACMRG010000230.1 GCA_014376585.1 Opitutaceae bacterium
CCGCCGACGCCGAGGCAGAAGTCGGGGTGGCGGGCTTTAAGGAGGGCGACGAGCTCGTTGGCGTAGCGGAGGCCGTCAGCCGTGGCCGTGAAGGTAGTCGCGCCCTTCGGCGGGTCGCCGCGGAGAGTCATGATGTTGCGGAAACCGCCGGCGTGGATGCGGTCCGCGAGATCATACAATTCGGCGCGGGTATGGCCGACACAGGTGAGGTGCGGCATGACGGTGAAACCGAGTTCCTTTCGGAGAAGCGCACTTACTTGAGCCGTGCGTTCGCGGGTGGTGCCGCCGGCGCCGTAGGTCACAGAAACGAAATCGGGGGAAATGCTGCGGAGGGCGGTCGCGGTCAGTCGGAGGGCCTCGACGCCCGCGTCGTCCTTGGGTGGAAAAAACTCAAGCGAGCGCAGAGGGCGCGACTGGGCGAAGAGGTCGGAGATCAAGCCGTCGGCGGTATCCGCGATCAGGGGCGAAATAGGAACGGTAGGCGCGGGGCACATCTCATATCAACACATGGGCAAGTGTTGATACGAGTAAAGGGTGGAGTTTTTTCCGCGCGGGTAATCCAGGCCCACTAGGTTTTTGGCGGAGTAACTTTCTGACGGGCGTGTGACCGCTCGGTGCATCGTCACCGACCCTCAGGCGCCGGCGGACCGATCGCTTGCTACAAGCGTAGCGTGATACCCTCAGCGTGTAGAGGCTTGGAATTTTCTCCGCAAGCCGGCTCGCGCTCGCGAGAGCTGACCGTTAATCCGCGCCATCAATTGCTCCTTCAAAAAGGCGTCGCGCTGGAGCCTGCAGGACGCGGCGGCCAACGCTGATGAGTTACTTGGGTTCTGACGGAACCGGAGCGCGGCCGGCGGGAGGGCGGATAGCGGCCGGCTCGAAGAGATCGGAGGCTTTTTGTGGAAGGCTCGTGAAGGTGTAGTCGGCGATTTGAAAGGCACGTTTCTGCATGAGCACGTTGACCGGCGCGGCCGCGCCTTCGCTATGCGAGATGTTCACAAAGACAGGGCCGGCCGGGATGGTTTCAAATTCGGGGACGATGGGCTTGGTGGGGTCCGCAGGTTTGCCCTCGGCTGCTTGTTTCGCGAGGTCGGTGGCGGTGCCGAGGGCGGCGAGGCCGTTCTTAGCGTCGGCAACGGGCGGTTTTATTTTCTTCTCTTCGGGTTTCCGACCGAGGGCGATCTTGATGACTTTTCCGTCGAAGGTTTCGAGTTTGAAGAGGCGTTCGTTGGCTTTGGCGGCGATGGCGTTGGCGTCGGTCAAATCGGTCGTTTCAGAGAAGCGGAGGCTGGTGAGGGCAGTCAGGGTGGGGGTGAGAGCCTCGGGTTTGAGTTTTTGCCCGGCGGGCGTGGAGGTGGTGGTCCACGGATCTTCTTTTTTAGCGCGGGTGAAAGTGATGGATGCCGGGTCGCCGGCGCTTGCCGCGGCGGGAGAAAACGGGATTTCGATTTTGGTGATGTCGTCGGGCTTGAGGGCGAGGAGTTCGGGGTTGGCCCAGTTTTTCGGGTCGAGGTCGAGATACGTATTGAGTGAGGTAAGGTAGGCTTTGGATTCGGCACCGAAGCGGAGAAAGCGGCCGCCGCCGGTTTCGGCAGATTTGCCGAGCGTGGCCGTCCAAAGTTGTTTGGCGCCGGAATCGAGGAGTGTGATTGGTGTGTCTTTGAACTCTAGACGGGCGATGCGATCGGGGCTCGTCGTAACGAGGCGGGTGATTTTGGCGTCGGTGAGTTCGCTGATGAACCGGGCGATTTTAGAAAAATCGGCGGTGAAATCGTAGTAGGCGGGGACGTGCCACGTGCCGGCGGCGTCGCGGGTTAGAATGACAGATTTGCCGGCTTCGGTGAGGCGGATTTCCGCGACGCGGTCAGCGGTGGCGGCGTCGAGCAGGGGTCTGGATTGGCGGGCGTCGGTGGAGGCCGGGGATGCAGGTCGGCGGATAATGAAGACGACGACAGAAAGCGCGGCGAGGGCGGCGACGATGAGGAGAAGGGATTTGAGTTTCATCGGGGCGAGAGCGGGAGAATGAGAAAAGGATTTTGGGAAATGGGGAGCGCGGGGGAAGTCGCAGGGGGCACGGGGATGAGGTCGATGTGCGCCGTGACCCCCACCCGTGTTGTCCGTGACGGAAGCCCGGCTATTTTTTGCGGGAGCGGGCGAACCAGAGGCCAAACGCTCCGACGAGGAGCGGGCCGGTCAGTAGGTTCACGAGAAGGAGTCGGTTCTCGAGCGCGTCGACGTTCTCGCGTAGAGCGCGGCGGATTTCGCGGCGTTCGCCGCGCATGGTGGCCTGTTGTTTCTGAAAATCCTCGATGGCTTTGGTGACTTCGGGTGAAGCGACAAGGCGATTGGCTTCGCCCTTCTTGCCTTGAAGTTCGCTCAGCTTGGTTTGCACCTGCTGAAGGCGGTCATCGAGGGCGCGGAGCTTTTCCTGATACTGTTTGTTGGCCTCGATTTCCATGGTGCGCACGACTTCGAAGGGGCGGACGGAGTTGCCCTTGCCGCGGATGGAAATGAGGTCGGAGGAGCCGGAGAGGAACTCGAGAGTGTTGGCGGCGAAGGCGAGGTTATCGTTGATGGGTTCGGCGGCGGTCTGGCCGAAGAAGTTCATTTTGCGGATGCTGTAGTCGTCGAAGAGCCAGTCAGTGTCGGCGATGACGAAGAGCGTGGACGAGGTCGTGGACTCCGTGAGGTGGGGGGCCGGGGGTAAGGAGGCGGCGGGTGGTGTGGCGGTGTCTTTTGCATCGGGTTCTTTCGGTGCGCCGTCGGGGAAGGCGGTCTTGAATTTTCCAGTGACGAGGGCGGCGATGGTCTTCTTGCCGGACGGCGTGATTTGCCGGGCAATGGCGTCCGGCTCAGCAAACTGAAGGGCCATGGCGTCGACTACCCCGGCTTGGGCGGAGGATTCCACGAGTGAGGTGAACGTAGTGGTGGCGCCGGTTTTGGCGGCGAGGGCGCCGGGTTCAATGAAGAGGGCGGTGTTAAGCTGTGCGGTGGTGGCGGAGGTGGCGTTGAAGTTGGCGCGGCGGAGATTTAGCCAGACGGGGTAGCGCGCGAGCTGGCCGCCCTGAGTCTGGACTTGGGTGGCGTTTTCAAGATCGCCGACGATTTTCTGCGCGTCGTAGGCGACGCCGTAGGCGGAGAGGAGTGCGGGGAGATCACTGGAGACGTTGGGGGTGGGCCCACCCATCATCTGCTGCTGGGGGTTGGTTTGGCGTTTAAAATGTTGGGATGCGGGGTCGAGGGCGAGGAAGGCGGGTTTGCCGGAGAGGATGAACTGGTCGATCGAGAATTGGAGTTTCGGCGTGAGGTTTTGCGGGTGGATGACGGCAAGGGCGTCGAGGCCAGCGGGGAGTTCGGTGGCGGTGGGCTCGACGCGCACGATTTGGAATGTTTTTTCCCACTCGGTGGCGACGAACTGGCCGGGCTGTGGCTGTTGGCGCATCATCATCATCATTTGCCGGTCTTGCGCGGCGGTGCCCTGCAGCGGGAGGCTGGTGATCAGGCCGAGTTTCTTTTTGTCGATTTGCTGGATGCTGTAAACGAGCTGGGAGAGGTCGTATTCGAGGAATTGTTCGCGCTGGGGATTCAGCGCGGACAGCGTTTTTTGTTGGTCGGCTTGGGTGGCGACGAGGCCGAATTGAATCTGCTCGCCGGTCGTGGGGATGAGTTGGGGCTGGATGCCGGCAGCGGTGGCGCGCTCTTCTTCAGGAGTGTCGGGGCGCGGGTCGATGAGGTTTAGCGTGAGTTTACCGCGGGAGGCGCGGGCGTATTGGCGGAGCATCTCCTCGACGCGGGTGGCGTAGTTTTTGTAGGCGATGGGGAGGCCGTTGGCAGACTTCGTGAAATAGAAAACGAGGGTGATGGGGTCGTGGATTTTGCTGAGGAGGGCTTTGGTGCCGGGGGAGAGCGTGTAGATGCGTTCGGCGGTGGCGTCCAGGCGCGCGGGGAGGGAGGACGCCAAGTAGTTGACGAGCACGAGACCGACGAAGAGGAGGGCGATGGCGAGGGCTTTGCCGCGAAGTTTCATGGGGATCGGAAGAGTGAGAAATCCGGAAATTGAGAAAGGGAAACTAGGACGTGGTGGCCGATCAACGTTCCAGGGCGACGACGTTGAGGAAGAGCGTGAAGCCGATCAGGGAGAGGAAGAAGATCACGTCCTTGGGATCGACGATGCCTTTGGTAAACGCATCAAAATGCGTGACGAAACTGAAGTTGGAAACGACATCGGCGAGGCCGACCGGCAGGATACTTTCGAGCGTCGTGGTGAAGCTGCTAAGGCCGAGGAAAACGAGCACGGCGCAGGCGGCTAGGCTGAGGACAAAACTAATCACCTGGTTTTTAGTAAGCGCAGAAGTGAGCGCGCAGACGCCGAGGTAAGCGCCGGCCATGAGGATCGCGCCGAAGTAGGTCGCCGCCATCACGCCCCAGTCAGGGTCGCCGAGGTAAGCGACGGTAAGGGCCATCGGGAAACTGAGCAAAATCCCGAGAGTGAGAAACGCCCATCCCGCCAAGAATTTTCCCAGGACAGCTTCCAGCGTGGTGATGGGTAACGTGAACAGTAGCTCGACGGTGCCGGCGCGTTTTTCTTCGGACCACAACCGCATGCCGACGGCGGGGACGATGAACATGAACAGCCACGGGAAAAAAAGAAAATAGGTCTCCAAGCTCGCGGTGCCGGATTTGAAGAAATTGCCGTAGCGGGAAAACGCGAGTGACACCGAGATGACAAGAAATGAGATCAGGAAAACGTAAGCGACGGGCGAACGGAAATAGCCGAGAAACTCGCGTTTGAAGAGGGGGCGGATTTGGGTCATGACGTGGAAAGGTGGCGAGTTGCGGGGAGCAGGTTGAAAGGGGATCTAGAGGGGCGGTAGGCGGAGGTAAATTGGCGTGGGAATCCCGTCACTCGCTGCTCAGCCGTGTCAGGCCGATGCGTTGTCGGCGGTAAGGGTCCGGAAGATCTCGTCGAGGCGGGCGCCGGGCTGGCGGGCACGGAGGGCGGCGGGGGTTTCGTCGGCAACGATGCGGCCCCGGGCAATGATGATCACGCGGGTGCAGATGGCGTCCACTTCCTCGAGAATGTGGGTCGAAAGGATCACGGCCTTTTCCGAGGCCATGCTTTTGATGAGCGTGCGCACCTCGTTTTTTTGGTTGGGATCGAGGCCGTCGGTGGGCTCGTCGAGGACGAGGGCGGGCGGGTTGTGGATGAGGGCTTGGGCGAAGCCGACGCGCTGTTTGTAGCCTTTGGAAAGGGTTTCGATGGTCTGGGCGCGGACGCTGGCGAGGTGAGTTAGCGTGAGCACGTGCTCAATGCGGGCGCGTTTTTCGACCGTCTCGCGGAAGCCGCGGACTTCCGCGATGAAGCCGAGAAATTCCTCGACGGTCATCTCGGGGTAGGCCGGGGCACTTTCAGGGAGGTAACCGAGCTGGCGTTTGACGCCGACGGGATCAGCGGTGACATCGATCCCGCCGACGGTGGCGGTGCCGGCGTCGGGGCGGATGAAGCCGGTGATCATCTTCATCGTGGTGGATTTGCCAGCGCCATTGGGGCCTAGAAAACCGAGGATTTCGCCACGCTGGACGGTGAAGCTGATGCCATCGACGGCGCGTTGGGTGCCGTAGATTTTAACGAGGCCTTGGACTGCGATCATGGAAAAGAATGGAAAAGGGCGGTGGGGTAAGCGGGACGGTGGAAGATTGGGAAACTGGGGGCGCGGGAAAGAAGAAAGTAGAAAGAAGTGTGATTGAGGTGAACGGGTTGCTGGGCTGCAGGTGGGTGTCTGGCGGATGGGTCAGCGGGCACAGCGCAGGAGAGCGAAGTCAGGTGTGGCGGGGCGGATTTGGGAGGAAAACCGTCAGTAGGCCGAGCAGCGGAAGGAAGGAGCAGACGTGAAAAACGTAGGTGATGCCGCGGTGGTCGGCGAGTTGGCCCAGGGCGGCGGAGCCGATGCCGCCCATGCCAAACGCGAAGCCGAAGAAGATGCCGGAGACCAGGCCGACGCGGCTCGGGATGAGCTCCTGTGCGTAGACGAGAATCGCGGAAAACGCGGAGGCGAGGACGGCGCCGATGACGACCGTGAGCGCGGCCGTCCAAAAGAGGTTGGCGTAAGGCAGAAGCAGGGTGAACGGCGCGACGCCCAGGATGGAGACCCAGATCACGGCTTTGCGGCCGATGCGATCTCCGACGGGACCGCCGATGATCGTGCCGGCGGCGACCGCACCGAGGAACAGGAAGAGCAGGAGTTGCGAGGTCTGGATCGAGACGTGGAATTTCTCGATGAGGTAAAAAGTGTAGTAGCTACCGAGGCAGGCCATGTAGAAATATTTCGAGAAGATCAGCACGGCGAGGATGGCAATGGCGGCGATAACCCGGCGGCGGGGTAAGGTCGGCGTGGCGGCAGCAGCGCGTTTGGCGGCGTGGAGCTGGGTGAGTTGCGCGCGATACCAGTGGCCGACGCGGGAGAGTAGGAGAAAGCCGGCGATGGGCAGGACGATAAACCATGCAATGTGGGTTTTGGTGCGATGCGCGATGACGAGCGCGGCGAGGAGCGGGCCGAGGGCGCTGCCGGCGTTGCCGCCGACCTGGAAGATCGATTGGGCGAAACCATGTCGTCCGCCGGAAGCCATGCGGGCGACGCGAGAGGCTTCGGGATGGAAGATCGACGAGCCGAGGCCGACGAGACCGGCCGCCGCGAGCACGGCGGGGAAGGAGTTGGCGAGCGCGAGGAGGACGAGGCCGACAAGCGTGAAAATCATCCCGGCCGCGAGGGAGTAGGGCTGCGGGTGTCGGTCCGTGTAGAGGCCCACAACGGGCTGGAGGAGTGATGCGGTAAGCTGGAAGGCGAGCGTGATGAGGCCGATCTGGGCGAAGCTTAAATGGAGCGATTCTTTGAGCAGCGGGTAGATCGCGGGGATGAGCGACTGGATGGTGTCGTTGAGCAGGTGGCCGAGGCTGATCGCGAAAAGGATGCGCAGCGCGGTTTTCGGGGTGTTGTCGAGTGCGGCCAATGGAGCCGGGGGCTGATGGACTGGATTCAATGGAAAAAGAGAGGGAGAGGCGCGCGGTAGAAGGTGGAGGACGGAAAGGGGCGTGTAAGATGGGCAGCGGGGATTTTTCGACCGATGGTTTTTGAGGGAGGCCCGTGACGCTTGGGCGCGCGGCGTGATCAGGGCCACCGGCCCCGTCGCGCCCGGAAATCACGACGTTACCGGAGGATCGTCGCGGTCGCGCGTGAAGGTGGCTTTTTCACCCGGTTCTGCCTCGTGCGCTTACGTAAAGGGGGGCGCGGTTAGAGAAACGCGGACGGAAGTCCGCCCTACTTTAGCGGGTGTTGCGGGTGTTTTAAGCGAGGGCGAGCTCGCGGTCTTTTTCGGTCTTGAGGCGGAGCTGGCCGCAGGCGGCTTCGACCTCGTGGCCTTTTTCGCGGCGCAGCGTGACGGGGACGCGGGCGGCGCGGAGCACGTCGGCGAAGCCTTCCTGCACGGCGACGCTGGGGCGTTTCCACGGAAGCCCCTCGACAGTGTTGTAGGGAATGATGTTCACGTGGGCGTGAAGATC
>JACMRG010000033.1 GCA_014376585.1 Opitutaceae bacterium
CAGTGCCGGGCGGTAAATCGTCGTCCTCAGAGGGAAGTGTGGAGTCCGAGGGAGGAGGCGCGCCGGCGTTTTTGGCGGACGCGGGGGGCTGGGTTTTGCTCACGTCGCTGACGTCGGCTTTGGGGGCGGGGTCTTTGAGCGTGAGGTTGAGATCATCGACGAGGAAGCGGACATCCATGTAGGTCATCGCGATCTTGAACTCGTCGCGGAGTCTTTTCTGCACGACGGAGAGGTTGGCGCCGTCGGCGATCCAGGTGGCGACGGTGGCTTTTTGCGTGGAAGTGAGGGACATGGTGGGCGGGGAAGGCGGTGGCTGAGAGCTGAGATTGGAGAGCTGAGAGTGGGGCGTCGGTAAGCGGACGTTGAGAGGTCAGAGATATGCGGAGTGGGCGCGCAGTCAACGCGGGGGCGTGGACGAGCGATGGAGGCGCGTGCGGAGCAGGCGGGCGTCGGACGGGCGTCGTCGAGCGACGTCTCTACATCGGAGGGTCGGAACATCGGTAGGATGCCGATGCCACTTTCGGAGGCCGGTGGGAAGCCGGGCGCTGCGGGAGGACTCAGCGGGAGAGCTGAGTTTTTAAGAATTCCACGCTACTGCGCGTGGTGGCGTCCTGCTCCATCATGTTGTCCACGGCCTTGCAGGCGTGAATCACGGTGCCGTGGTCGCGACCGCCGTAGGCGTCGCCGATCTCCTGAAGTGAATGCTTGGTGAGCGTGCGGGTGATATACATCGCGATCTGGCGGGGGATGGCGATGTTGTTGGGCCGGCGCTTGCTCGTCATGTCGCTGTGACGGATCTGGAAATGGTCGGCGACGCGTTTCTGGATCGTCTCGATGGTGAGGATCGTCTGGGCCTGCTCCATGAGCACGTCGTGCAGGAGGCGCTCGGCGGTCGCGAGGTCGATGGGCTTGTTGGTGAGGGCGGTGTAGCTGGCGACCTTGATGAGCGCGCCTTCGAGGCGGCGGATGTTTTTGGTGATGTTCTGCGCGATGAAATTGATGATCGGCGCGGGGAGGTCGCATTTGAGGGCGGCAGCCTTGGTGCGGAGGATGGCGATGCGGGTCTCGACGTCGGGCGACTGGATGTCGGCGGGGAGGCCCCACTCGAAGCGGGAGACGAGGCGGGCCTCGAGTTTTTGGATTTCGGAGGCGCGGCGGTCGCTGGAGAGGACGATCTGTTTACCGGACTCGAAGAGGTCGTTGAAGGTGTGGAAGAACTCTTCCTGGATGCGCTCTTTGTTGGCGAGGAACTGGACGTCGTCGAGGAGAAGAACGTCGGCGTGGCGGTAGCGCTGACGGAACTTGGTGAGGCCGTTTTCCTGGAGGGCTTGGATGAACTCGTTGGTGAATTTTTCCGTGGAGAGGTAGGCGACGCGGGCGTCGGGGTTGCGGCGAAGGATGGCGTGCCCGATGGCATGCATCAGATGGGTTTTGCCCAGGCCGGTGTCGCCGTAGAGGAAGAGGGGATTGTAGGCTTGGGCGGGGGCTTGGGCGACCGCGAGGGCGGCGGCGTGGGCCATCTGGTTGTTGGAGCCGACGACGAAGGTCTCGAAGGTGTTGCGGGGGTTGAGAAGGCCGGCGGTGGGGCCGCGCTCGTCGTAGCGGGTGGACTTGCGGGTGGCGCTGGCGGTGGCGCGGCTGCGGGCGACGGCGGATTCGGCTGCGTGTTGGGCGGCTTTGGGGACGGCGCCCGTGGTGGTGAGCTTGACGTTGACGAGGCGGCCGGCGCTGAGGCGGAGGCGCTGGGTAATGAGGTCGAGATAGTTGTCGTGGAGCCAGATTTGAGCGAACTCGTTGGGCACGCCGAGCGTGAGGACGTCTTCCGTGGTTTCGAGGCACACCACGGGCTCAAACCACAAGTGGAAGACATCTTCCGGGAAGAGCGACTTGAGGTCGCATTTCACGGTTTCCCAGAGGCTGGGAGAGAGGGACGGAGTGGGCATTAGCGAGCGTGGGGAGCGATTTTATTCACAGGCGGCCGCCGAGGGTGGCTTTCTTCACATTCGCTCAAGGCTGCATCCGGGCTCGCGAGGACAGGAAATTAGGTGGTGGGACCATCAAGGAAAGAGGCGGAAATAATGAAAAAAATAAGATGTTGATGGATAGTGAATAGCCGGAGCTATTGGGCGGTGACCGACGGGATGAAGCAGAAAGGAAGTGGGAAAGAACCTTTGGACGGGCCAATAGGCCTGACGAGGGGTGGAATAACTGCGAAGGAAAAAGGCATGACAAGGCGAAGTTTTATGAAGTTTTTGCCAAGTTACTCACAGGCTGGGTGGGCATAACTTTTTTGCTTTTTTTTGTTGCCAGCCGGCAACGCGAACCGGGTTCAAAAAGGCGGGTGAATGTGGTGTAATTTCGACGGCGCTACAGGAATGGAAACCCCTCGGGAAATGGAGGCGCGCGTCACGAACGAGTGACGAAACAGTGACGGGAGTGCGTTTGGCGATACGCCGAGCAGATGGGGCGCGGGACGAAGCGGTGGGTGGGCCGGGCGAGGGGCGCGGGGGATGCGGAGACCGAGTGAGTGGGCGAAGGAAACTACGGCAGGATGCCGCAGCCACTTTTTCGGAGGCGGCAGGATGCCGGCGCTACGACAGACTCAGGCGGGGAGCGCGGGCTCGACCCATTTGCCATGCTCTTTGATGAGGGCGATGAGACGGGCGTCGGCCTCGGCTTGAGGGAGGTTGTATTGAACGCAGGTTTTGCCGACGTAGAGGTTGATCTTGCCGGGGGCGCCGCCGACGTAGCCGAAATCGGCGTCGGCCATCTCGCCGGGGCCGTTAACAATGCAGCCCATGATGGCGAGCTTCACACCCTTGAGGTGGCCGGTCTGGGCGCGGATGCGCTGGGTGGTAGTCTGGAGATCGAAGAGGGTGCGGCCACAACTCGGGCAAGCGACGAACTCGGTTTTGGAGGAGCGGGCGCCGGCGCCCTGGAGGATGTTGTAGGCGAGGGTGGTCGCACGGACGGGGTCGGACTCGGTCTCAATGCTCACGAGATCGCCAAGGCCGTCGCAGAGCAGGCCGCCGGTGAGGAAGGCGGCGTCGAGGAGGCGGGAGAGAAAGGTGTTGTTGGCGTGGACCGTCGTGGCGGACGTGTTGCGAATCCAGAGCGGGGCACGGGAGCCGGCGGCCCGGACGCTCTCGGCGAGGGCGCGGTAGCGGCCGAGAGGATGGCGGGCTGGGGAAGAGTTAAGAGCGGAAAGTTGAGAGCTGAGAGTGAAGACCAAAGATGAGTCGCCCAGAGCGGTGAGGGTGGGGGCGAGAGTGGCGAGGTCGGTCGCGGTGGTCGCGATGGCGAGGGTGTGGCCGTGGCGGCGGGCGAGGGTCGCAAAAGCGGCGAGGACAGCGGAGTCGTCGCCGGCGAAGGGGCGGAGGAGCATCAGCGGCGGGCTTTGGTAAACGAACGGCGTGAGCTCTTCGATGGTGAGCGCGGGCGCGAGGTCGAGGGCAAGGAATGAGGCGGCGGGCGTGGAGGCGGTGCGGAGGGCGGCGAGATCGGCGACGGAAGTGATGGCGACGAGGAGACCCTCGTGCGGCGTGTCTTTGGATTTTGGATTTTCGATCCTCGATTTTTGACTCGTGAAATCGGCCAGTTCTACGCGGGTTATGACGGTGGGGTGGTGTTCGGGCCCTACGATGATTTTGGGAGCGAGGCGGAGGGTCGTGGTCGCGCGGCGCGTGTAGTGATAGGGATCGAGGGAATCGGTGGCGGGCGCGACGGGCGCAGAACTCCAAAGTGACATGGTCTTGTCGGCGATGGCGCGGGCGACGGGGATTTCGTAAACGCTGTCCTCGGTGAGGGAGACGCGGATCGTATCGCCGAGGCCGTCGTGAAGGAGGGTGCCGATGCCGATGGCGCTCTTAATGCGGCCGTCTTCACCGTCGCCGGCCTCGGTAACACCGAGGTGGAGCGGGTAGTGCATGTTCTCCCCGGTCATACGTGAGACGAGGAGGCGATACGCCTGAATCATCACCTTCGGATTCGAGGCCTTCATCGATAGAATCATCTGCTTGAAGCCGTGGCTCTCGGCGATGCGGAGAAACTCAAGGGCGCTCTCGACCATGCCGAGGGGCGTGTCGCCGTAGCGGTTCATGATGCGGTCGGAGAGCGAGCCGTGATTGGTGCCGATGCGGAGGCAACGGCCGAGGGTTTTGGCGCGGAGGACGAGAGGGGAAAAGGTTTCGTGCAGGCGGGTAAGTTCGCGGTCGTAGTCGGCGTCGGTGTAGTCGCGGACGGCGAACTTTTTTTTGTCGGCGTAGTTACCGGGATTGACGCGGATTTTTTCGACGTGCTCGACGGCCTCCATCGCGGCGCTGGGGAGAAAATGGATGTCGGCGACGAGGGGAATGTGGCCGAAGCCGGCCGCGGTGAACTGCTCACGAATCGGGCGGAGGCATTGCGCGGCGGTGACGTTGGGCGCGGTGATGCGGACGATCTCGCAGCCGACCTCGGCGAGGGCGATGGATTGTTTGACGGTGGCGGCGATGTCCTGGGTGTCGCTGGTCGTCATCGACTGGATGCGAACGGGATTTGCTCCACCGACGCCGACGGTGCCGACCATGACTTCATGGGTGGGGCGGCGAACGGTTTGGTAGCGGGAAACGCAGTAGGGCGACATGGCGGAGGCGGGAGCGGGAGTGCGGTGTTTAGTTTTCAGGGGCTACTTTCGGAGTGGGAGGGCCACAAAAAACACGAAATGACGCGAAAACGGAGTTCGGAGGGAGGGGCCGATGGAAGGCGCGAGGCGCCGGGAGAGGAGTGATGGATTGCCGCGTCGCTGCGCTCCTCGCAATGACGGGGGATTTATTTGGCCGGTGCGGCGGGAGCGGCGGCTTCGGCGCGGCTGGTGTTGACGTCGCGAACGATGCGGCGGACGTCGAAGAACGAGACGTAGATCACCATCGAGAAGAGCAGCACCATGAAGACGCTTTGGGCGGTCATGATAAAGTTTACGGGGAGGGCGCGGCCGCGGAGTTTGCCGATGGTGGCGAAGAGCATCTGGCCGCCGTCGAGGACGGGGATCGGGAGGAGATTGAAGACGGCGAGGTTGATGTTGATGAGGATGGTGAACATCAGAACGGCGCGGAAGCCGGCCTCGGCGGCGCTGTGGAAGATGCGGGCGATGCCGACAGGACCGGCGAGCTTGGAGAGGCCGATATCGGAGGAAGGGTTGATGAGGCTCCAGAGGGTGCGAACGGTCATGAGGATGGGCGCGGTGATCTGCGTAAAAGGCGACGGGTGCGTCATGCGGAAGCCGGTCGTGAAGTCGACCCCGATCACTTTGCCGAGCGCGGTGGGCGTGTCGTAGGTGTGGGCGGGCAGCGTGAGAGCGACTTCGGCGCCGGCGCGGCGGACTTTGAGCGTGGCGGGTTGGGTCGAAGCCGCGGCGAGCGTTTCATAGAGCGTTTCCAGGCCGTAAATGGCGACGCCGTTGGCGGAGATGAATTCGTCGTCCACACGCAAGCCGGCATTCGCGGCGAGGGTTTTTGGGGTGATCTTGAGGGCGATGAGTTCGAAGCCGGGGGCGATGCCGATTTTCCGGAATTTCTCTTCGCCGGAGAGGCGCGGGTTGACGGGGAGATCGAGCATCTCCCCATTGCGCTCGACGGTGAAGACGGCGCGCGGCTGGCCATCGGCGGTGCGGCCGTTGGTCGTGATGAGAGTCTGCATCAGGTCCTGCCAATCGGTGACGGTCTTGCCGTCGATGGCGCGGACGATGTCACCGGCGCGGAAGCCGGCAACCAAGGCGGGGCTGGGCGGTTTTGCGCCGTCGGGACCGTCGAGGGTTTTCGCAACGTAGCCGATGCGAGTGGTGGCGGTCATGCTGCTCTCGGGCAGGCCGATGACGCTAATGATGCAGGCGAGGGCGAAGGCGAAGAGGACGTTGAAGGTAGCGCCGGCGACGAAGACGATCATTTTGGTCGCGTAGGAGATGGGCGGGAGTTTCGCGGCGTCGACCGTGCTTTCACCCTCGACGGGGCCGAGGTCGGCGAGCTGGGGGAGGAGCACGTAGCCGCCAAGGGGAAACCAGGCGATGCGGTATTCGACGCCGTCTTTGGCGCGGTAGGACCAGATGGCGGGACCGAAGCCGATGGAGAAGCGTTCGACGTGGACGCCGCGGCGGCGGGCGGCGAGGAAGTGACCGAGCTCATGGACGAAGATCGAGCCGCCGAAGAAGACGACGACGAGAAAGATCGACCAGAGGCTGGAGAAGGCGGCGGAGAGGAGTTCCATGGGCAGAGGGAAATTTATGACTTACGATTTGTGATGGATGATGTCCGGGCGGCCGGTCGCGGCGGTGGCGAGGTGGCGGGCTTCGAGGTCGAGGGCGAGGATGGCGGCGAGATCGATGGGCGCGGATTGGGCGAGTCGGGCGAGAGTGTGTTCGACGACGTGCGGAATCGCAAGAAAGGGGATTTGGTTCGCGAGAAATGCGGCGACGGCGATCTCGTTGGCGGCGTTGTAAACGGCGGGGGCGCCGCCGCCGGCGAGCATCGTTTCGCGGGCGAGGCGGAGCATCGGGAAGCGGGCTTCGTCCACGGGGCGGAACTCGAGCGAAAGGAGTTTGCTGAAGTCGAGGGAGGCTTCGGTGCCGGGCGCGCGCTCGGGGTGGAGCAGGGCGTGCTGAATGGGGAACGTCATCGACGGCGGGCACAGGTGGGCGAGGATGCCGCCGTCGGTGAATTCAACGAGGGCGTGGACGATGCTCTGCGGATGGAGGACGGCAGCGCATTGCTCGGGGCGGAGGCCGAAGAGGCATTGGGCCTCGATGAGTTCGAGGCCTTTGTTGGCGAGGGTGGCGGAATCGACGGTGATCTTGGGCCCCATCGACCAATTTGGGTGCTTCGCGGCGCACGGCGGAGTGTGGATGGCCCTGGAGGCACTGAAAGACGGCGTTGTGCTCGCTGTCCACGGGGAGAATTTTTGAACCGCTCTTGGCGGCGGCGGCGAGGAGGAGTTGGCCGGCGAGGACGAGGATTTCCTTGGAGGCGAGGGCGAGGTCTTTGCCGGCGGCGAGGGCGGCGAGGGCGGGCTCTAGGCCGGTGGTGCCGACGACGGCGACGAGGACGATATCGGCGGCGGGGAGTTGGGCGAGTTCGACGAGACCGGCGAGGCCACCGACGAAGTGCGTGCCGGGCGGGAAGGCGGCGGGGTTGGCGCGGGCGGCGGCATAGGCGGTGTCGTCGAAAAGGCCGACGTGGCGCACGTCGTGGGTGCGGGCGATGGCGGCGAGTTTTTCCCAATTGCCGCGGGCGGCGATGGCGACGAGTTCGAGTTTGTCGGGGTGCGCGGCGATGACGCGCAGGGTGTTTTCACCGATGGAGCCGGTGGCGCCGAGGAGGACGACGCGTTTGCGATGGGGAAAAGCGGAGGTGGCCACGGGGCGAGGACGGCGAGAGCGGGGCGATCAGGCGGTGACGGACAGAGAAGATTTTTCAACCACGGATGGACACGGATCGACACGGATGGCCGAAGGAACGGTGGTTTGAAGAGGAGTCGTGGAAGACAAGGGCTGGTGGGTTTGCCGGGAGAAAGATTAAGAGAAAGAGGAAAGAGAAAGATTTTCAGGGAAGCCGGAAGAGGAAGTAGGCGACGGGGGCGGTGAGCAGGAGGCTGTCGCTGAGGTCGAACATGCCGCCGATACCGGGGATGACGTGGCCCGAGTCTTTGAGGGCGGCGCGACGTTTGATCACGGATTCGATGAGATCGGAGATGATGGCGATGACGGCGATGGGGCCGGCGATCAGGGCGGCGTGAAGCGGGGAGAGGTGACCGGCGAGTTCGCCGCGGGCGAGCCAGGCAACAAGGACGCCGATGCCGATGGACGTGAGCACGCCGCCGACGGCGCCTTCCCAAGTTTTCTTGGGACTGATGGTGGGCGACATCTTGTGCTTACCGATGGCGAGGCCGGTGAGGAGCGCGCCGACGTCGCAGAATTTGGCAACGGCGATCACCCAGAGGCAGAGCAACAGGCGGCCATCGGCGCCGATGGTGTCGGCGGGGAGGGGCGTCAGGATGCGGACGAGGTATTGGAGGAGCAGAGCGACGTAAACCAAGCCGAAGAGCGTGGAGGCGAGGGCCTCGACGCGTTTTTCGGGGGGGCGCTGAGCGATGACACGGATAGCGAAGACGACGGCGGCGAGGGCGAGGAGCGGGTGCGTGGGGGCGCCGATGCGGGCCTCGACGTATGGAGCAAGTGTGATCAGTCCGCCGAAAAACATCCCGAGTCCGGCGAACGGTGCCCAGCCGGCGGCGGCCATGAGTTGGTAGAATTCGCGGAGCGTGAGGACGGAGATCGCGGCGACGAGCACGAGGGCACCCGACGTGCGGAAAAACCAGAGCGTGCCAAAGATGACGAGCCAGAGGATGACGGTGCTGAGGATGCGTTGGGCCACGGTGTCGGAAAGGGGGCGAAAAAATTGAGAGTTGAGAGCTGAGAGTTCGGAATGTGGACCGTTGAAGGATACGGGTGGCGCGAACGACGACGGCCGGCTCAGCGGGTGGCGGGCTTCAGTTGCTCGCTGGTGGGGCCGAAGCGGCGTTCGCGGCGGTTGTAGTCGGCGATGGCGGCGGCGAGGTCGGCTTTCGTGAAATCGGGCCAGAGGGTGGGCGTGAAAAAGAATTCGGCGTAGGCGGCCTGCATGAGGAGAAAGTTGCTGATGCGGGTCTCGCCGGAAGTGCGGATCACGAGGTCGGGATCGGGGAGATCGGCGGTGCTCAAGTAGCGGTTAAACGTGGCCCAGGAATCGTCGTTGAGGTTTTCGCGGCCGGCGGCGACGGCGGTGGCGTAGGCGCGGGCGGCGTCCACGACCTCGGTGCGGGCGCCGTAGTTGAGGGCGAGGACGAGCGTGTATTCGGTGAAATGTTTCGTGGCCTCCACGGTCTCGCGGAGGAGTTTTTGGACGCTGGCGGGGAGCTCGCTCGTGCGGCCGATGGTGCGGAAACGCACGCGGTCCTCGACGAAGGTCTTGAGTTCTTTTTTGAGGTAGAACTCGAGCAAGGTCATAAGCCCGCCGACTTCGTCCTGCGGACGTTTCCAGTTTTCGACGGAGAAGGCGTAGAGCGTGAGGACTTTTACGCCGAGATCGCGGGCGGCGAAGGTGGTGGTTCGGACCGTCTCGACGCCGCGGCGATGGCCCTCGATGCGGGGCAGGCCGCGCGACTTCGCCCAGCGTCCATTGCCGTCCATGATGATGGCGATGTGGGCGGGGACGGAGCTCGGGCAGGCGGGAGTGGAACTGGGTTCGGCCATGCGAAAGGAGGAGAGTGAGCGAGGCGGGCGGAAGTTTGACAAGCCGCCTTCGCGGGAGTGCGGCGGTGGGAGGTGGGCCTAGCCCTGATGTTTTAGGCTAAACCCGACCAAGGCATGGGCACTGAGGTTGCCCCGAATCGACGGACACGAGTTGAGCCACTAAAGAAAGACTCAACGATGAAAAACCAGAAGCAGGCAGAGAAGAAGCCAGCGAGGCACGACGATGCGTTTCGGCAGCAG
>JACMRG010000231.1 GCA_014376585.1 Opitutaceae bacterium
GGCTGAGGGCGACGGAGGCCTCGGTGGTGGTGGTGAAGGTGAGTGGGCCGCGGTCCCAAGTGCCTTGGGCGGCGAGGGTGGTGATGCGCCAGGCAGGGCCGCGCACTTCGAGCAAATCGGTGAGCGCGGCAGAGGAGAGGTTTTTAATGGCGGCGTTGAACTGGCCGGCGTCTCCGAGGGTGAACCAGGCGGTGAGGGAAGTGTCGGCGCTCGCGAGGGTGAGGCCGGCGAGTTGGAGCGCGGGTTTCCAGCGGAGCGTGGCGGGTTGGGAAAGTTGCAGGGTCGTGGTGGATGGGACGGTGAGGGCCAGTTCGGTGAGCGTGAGTTTCTCGACGTCGAGGGTGCCGACGGCTTTGAGGCGGGTCGTGCCGGTGGCGGTGGTGGCGGTGGCGGTGAACTTTTCGACGGTGCGGCCGAGACCCTGCCACTGGACGGTGAGGGCGAGGGGTTTGAGCGGCTGGGCGACGAAGGAGGTGAGATCGGCCTCACCGGTATGCACGAGCGTCGCGAGCGGGCCGTTGGCGCGGAGTTTCAGCGCGAGCGTGGCGAAATCGAGATTTGCGGGCAGCCATGGGGCGACGGTGAGGCGGGCGACCTTACCGGCGAGTTGGGCGTCGCGCAGCGTTTGGGTGGAGAAATCCCAGCCGCCACCGCCGGTGAGACGGTCGCCGTTGGCGGACTCGATGGAAACGGCGGTGAGTTGCAGTTGGGGCCAATCGAGCCGGCCCTCGGTGGAAGCGGTGGAGACGCGCCAATCGCGGAAGGCGAGGGCTTTGGCGGCGAGTTTGAACTCGATGTGCGGCAGTTGGGCACTGCCGGGGGTGACGTGGACTTCACCGTTGACCGTGCCCTGCGTGGCGAGTTGGGGCCAGGCGGCGAGATCGGCGGTCAGCGTAAAGCGGGAATCGCCGGAGAGGAGTTTGCCGGTGCGGTCGATGACGACGGGCTGCGTGAGATCGGCTTGGAGGCCGGGCAGGGTAAGGTGAAGAGTTTCGACGCGCAGAGCCGCGCCGTCGCTGCGGCCGTGGAGCTGCGCGGCGAGCGGCGGAGTGGCACGACCGGGCGCGGGTTCGCCGTTGGCGGAGAAATCGACGGTGAGTTGACCCTCACGCCATTCAAGGCGGCTTGCGCCGTGGATGCGGGCGTAGGCCTCACCGCGGGGAAGGCGCGCGCCGGGAAGGCTCCAAGCGTCGGCGCGGAGGGTAGCGGTGGCCGGGAGCCAGCCGGTGGGATTAAACTGCGCGGTGAGGAGCGCGGGCTGGTCCTCAAAAAAGAGGAGCTGGCCGGTGAGATCGGCGGCGCGGCTTTCGAGCGTGGTGCGGAGCGGGGCGGAGTTGAGGGCGGCGGTGAGTTGGATCAGGTCCTGGCCCTTGGCGAAGAGGGTGAGTTCACCAGAGGCGAGGACGGGGCCGTAGTGAAAATCTTGGAGCTTTAGCACGGCGTCCTGCCAGGTGGCGGAGGCGAGGCTAAAGCCGCCACCGGGCCAGCGCACCGTGCCGGAGCCGAGTTGGGCGCGCGGAAGCCAAGGGGTCAGTTTCCTGAAAATATTTTGGAGGCGGGCGCGGAGCGGTAGCCAGCCCGCCGGAGTCGGTGTGGGCGATGGGGGGGTGGCGACGACCTCTACGCGCCATTTACCGACGATGACGGCGCCGGGTTGGCCCAGGGCGCGGCGCCACAGCCAGATGAGCGGAGAATCGGCCTCGACGCGGGTGACGTTGACGGAGGTGGTGGACGCGCGAACAACCACGGTTTCCAAGGCAAAGCGCG
This sequence comes from Opitutaceae bacterium, assembly GCA_014376585.1. Taxonomy (GTDB): domain Bacteria; phylum Verrucomicrobiota; class Verrucomicrobiia; order Opitutales; family Opitutaceae; genus Tous-C4FEB. The sequence continues at coordinate 1,768 of JACMRG010000231.1, forward strand.
TGTAGCTGACGCGCTCGTAGCGGTTGAAAGCGACTCCGTGGGAACGCCCGATGACGGGCAAGATCAGTCCAAGCCACCACGGGAGAGTGGCGAGGGCCAGTAGCAAAAGGGCGACGAGCCCGAAGGTAAAACGGAGGAGGCGGCGCATGCCGGAGGTTTAAACTAAAACGGTGGACAGGCGGGGAACGCGCGGGTTGCCGTTTGTCACGCGCGCAACCCTCATTTTTTTTGAAGGGTGGGCGATGCTGCACAACCCGGAGCCGCCGCGAGCGTCAAAATTCCCATGCTGCGCCCACGCTGGGAAGAAAGGGAAGGAGCTCACGCGGGCGCTCTTTGACGGTGAGCGTGGTGCCTTGGACGGTGATGTCGCGAAGGTTGCCGTAAGTGTTGACGCGGTCGTAAACGTTGAAGAGGTCGAGGTAGGCGCGGACTTCGCTGCGTTTGAACTGCCAGACGCGGGTGACGCGGAGGTCGAGCCGGTGATAGTCGGGCAGGGTGGCGCTGTAGGGGGCGCCAGTCGAGCGAACGGCGACGCGGCGACCGTTGTTGAGCGTAACGAGGTTGTAGGTGAACGGCGTGATCGGCCAGCCGGTGTGAAACTGCCACGCGGCGCTGAAACGCCATTTCGGCGAAGGCGCGTAGCTGGCGTCGGCGTAGAACGTGTGGCGTTGGTCGCGGGCGCGGGAAATGATGCGGCCGGCGAGGGTCTCCTCGGCTCGGGCGTAGGCGTAGCTGGCGTTCCACGTGAAGTGTGGGCTGAGGCGCTGCTGGAGGAGGAGCTCGACGCCGCGGGCGCGTCCGCCGGAGGGACCGAATCGCGCGCGGTCGGTCTGCACCTCGGGGAAGAGGTTGTAGATGTTGTCGAGATTCTCCCAGTGGGGGCGGAGACCGGTTGAGCGGCGTTCGTAGGCTTCGAGGCGAAGGGTGATGCCGGCGGGCAGGGATTGTTCGAGCCCGAGGATGCGGTGCTCGGCTTGTTCGGAGCGGTGGAAGGACGTGTCGCCATCCTCGATGGCGAGTTCGTGCAGACCTTGAGATTGGCGGTAGAGCCCCCACGCGGCGCGGAGGTGGGTGTGGCCGAGGGTGAGCACGGCGTTGAGGCGCGGGCTGATGTTGCCGTTGCCCGATTGATCGCGGCGGTCGAAGCGCAGGCCGGGCTCGATCACGAGGGCGGGTGTGGGTTGGAGCCGAAGGGCGACGTAGGCGCCGGCGGGGGTGCGCTCCGGCGAGAGTTTCAGGTGGGCGCTGCGGTGCGCGGTGGTCTGGACGCCGCTGGCGATGATGGATTCGTCGCGCTCGAGGTCGTAGCGGTAGCCGGCTTCGCCGGAGTTCACATCGAAGCCGGTGCGCAGAAGAATTTTTTCTCCGAGGAGGAGCGACCAATCCTGACGGAGCGTCACCAGATCGAGGTCGCGGTCGTCACGGAGATTGAGGGCGTAGCGTTGGTCGAATTGGCCCAGGCCGCGGCGGTGCCAGTCGAGGTGCGTGAAAGCGAGGACGGTCTCGCCGGAGAGATGTTCGCCGAATGTGCCCTGCCACCGGGCCCACACGTAGTCGCTGCGGTAGCTGCTGGTGAGATCGGGGTCGTCGGTTTTGTGGAATTTGAGGGTGTCGTCGGCGTGGAGGGCGTGGAACGAGACGGTGTGCTCGGGGGTGAGCGCGTATTCGATCTTCGCGGTGATGTCGTAGTAGCGCGGATCGAGTTCGTCGTCGCGGCCCTGGGCCTTGAGCGCGAGGTCGGGATAACCGCGGCGCGCGGCAATGAGCCAGTGGCCGCGACCTGCGGCGAAGGCGCCTTGGTGGGCGGCGCGCAGGCCGGTGAGGCTGAGACCGAGGGAGGTGCGCTGCACCAGCTGGCTAGGGGAGGCGGTTTCCATCGTGAGGACGCCCGCGAGCCGGTCGCCGAAATCGGAGGTGAAGCCGCCGGTGACGAGATCGAGCCGGCTGACCGACGGCAGATCGACGATGGAAAGCGCGCCATCGATATCCTTGAGGTGAAACGGTTCGATCAAATCGACGCCGTCGAGGCGAGCGAGGACTTGGGAGTTCGGTGCGCCGCGCAGCCAGAATTTCGCGGTGAAATCATCGGCGGCGAGCCCGGGTAGGCGGGCAATCGTGCGGTAGAGGTCTTCGCAGAGTTGGGGCAGGGCTCCGAGGTCGGCGGCGGTGAGGGCGGCGCCGACGGCGAGGGGTTGGTTGCTCACGCCAAAGCGGCTGGGCGTGACGACGACTTTGTCGAGGGCCACGGGGGCCGGGTCCGACAC
>JACMRG010000232.1 GCA_014376585.1 Opitutaceae bacterium
CCGCCCCGAAGTGAGCGTGGTAAAAATTGACGTCGAAGGCGCCGAGGCCGACGTCCTTCGCGGCGGCCGCCAATGCCTCCTTACCACCCGCCCCGTCGTGCTCCTCGAGTGGAACCGCCAAAACCTCGCCGCCTACGGCTGCCCGCCCGAGACCCTCTTTACCCTCGCCCACGAGCTTAACTGCGAGGTGCTCAACGTCCCCGGCCTCGCCCCCGTTTCCTCGCCCGCCAGTCTTCGCTTCCAGACCGGCATGAGCGAAACGTTCCTCCTCGTGCCCCGTCCTTGAACGAGCCCTACCGGCAAACCCTCCCCGATCTCGCCGCCTACCGCCGCGAGCTCATCGCCGCCGGCGCGCCCACCGCGCTGCCGCCCGTGCCGTTTGCCACCGCCGGCCTGCTCGCGCAACTCCCGGCGCCGCCCGCCGGCCGCAACGGCTGGCCGTGGACCGTCGAGACCCCGCCGCCCGCCGGCGACACCTCCGCCGCCGCGTGGCCCCTGCTCACCATCGTCACCCCTTCTTTCAAACAGGCGGATTTCCTCGAAGAGACGATCCGTTCCGTCCTCCTCCAAAATTATCCGCGGCTCGAATTCATCATCGTCGACGGCGGCTCGCCCGACGCCTCGCCCGCCCTCATCGAAAAATATCGTCCGTGGCTCAGCTTCGCGCGCGTCGCGCCCGACCGCGGCCAATCCCACGCCATCAACCTCGGCTTCAGCCTCGCGCAGGGCGACCTCCGCGGTTGGCTCAACAGCGACGACCTCTATCTGCCCGGCGCACTCCACCGCATCGCCGCCGCGTTCCGCTCTTCACGCCGCCCCACCCTCATCACCGGCGGCTACTTGATCCGCGGTGAAAAACCCGGCGTCGATCTTCCCGCCCATCCCATCGCACCCGCCTTCGCCTGGGAAATCTACGCCGGCGGCCGGCACCTCCCGAGTCACGCCACCTTTTGGTCCGTTACGATTCACCAACCCGTCCACGAATCGCTCCGCTTCATCATGGACGCCGATCTTTTCAAACGCCTCGCCCGCGACGGCGCCCGTCCCGCTTTCATCTCCGAACCGCTCGCCGTTTTTCGCCTTCATCCCGACAGCAAAACGTCCACGATTATCACCGTTGCCCGACAGGAAACCACCGCTTGGCTGGCCCGCGCGCCGCGGCGCATCGCTTGGCTTTGGCGCGCCCATCTGCTCCTCGACTTCGCCCGCCGGGTGCGGGCGCGACTCTTCGGTTAACCGCCCGCCATGCCCGCCGCGCGAATTCTCATTCTCACCTCCGGCCCTCTTAGCCGCAACCCGCGCCCTTTGAAGGAAGCACTCACCTTGGCGCGCCACGGCTACACCGTCACCGTCATCACCGGCTTTGAAGGCGCCCGACTCGTCGCCGAAGATGAAGCGCTCGTCACCGGCTCCGGCATCACCTTGCTGCCTCTGCTGCCTCCGCCCGGCTTTCGCGGTTTCACCCGCCGCCTGCGCACCGCCCTCGCCCGCCGCGCCGTTTACCACTTCGGCTGGCAAATCGCCTCAGCCCTCGGGCCCGCCCCCGCGCTCCTCCACGTTGCCCGCTCGATCGCTTCTGATCTCGTGATCGCGCACAACGAAACCGCCCTCTGGGCCGCCACCCGCCTCCACCGCTCCGGTCGCCGCGTCGCCGCCGACCTCGAAGACTGGTATTCGGAAGACCTGCTCCCAGCCGCCCGCCGGGCGCGACCCCTCCGGCTTCTGCGCGCACTCGAGCACGCCGCACTCAACACTTTCGACCTCGCCTTCACCACGTCCCACGCGCTCGCCGCCGCCCTGCAAAAAACCCACGGCGGCCGCCTCGCCACGGTCGTGCCCAACACCTTCCCGTTACAACCGCTCGCGCCCCCCGCGCTCAATCCCACCTCTTCCCTCGTTTGGTTCTCCCAGACCGTAGGCACCGGCCGCGGTCTGGAGTCGTTCCTGCGCGCCTGGGCCCAAATCGCCGCCCCGAGTCGCCTCACCCTCGTCGGCCGCTGCGCCGATCCTTACCGTCAGAGCCTCTGCGCTCTCGTCCGCCCCGAGCAGTTGGCCCGGCTCGTGTTTGTCGATTTCGTCGCCCCGCAGGATCTCCCTGGGCTGCTCGCCCGCCACGATATCGGCCTCGCCCTCGAGCCCCACGAACCGCTCAACAAAGAACTCACCACGTCCAACAAGATCTACCAATACCTCAACGCCGGCCTCGCCGTGATCGCGACGCCCACGGCCGGCCAGCGTGAAGTCTTCACCCAAGCTCCGGCCATCGGCCTGATCCGCGCCCTCGACGATCCCGCGGCCACCGCGGTCGCGCTCGACGCGTTTGTGGGCGACCGCGCCCGCCTGCTCGCCGCCCGCCAGGCCGCCCGCACCGCCGCAGAGACCCGTTTCTCGTGGGAACAGACTGCGCCGGCCTTGCTCGATGCTGTCGCGGCCGCTTTGGCCCGCTAAAGATTTAACCGTCTCGTTCCCATTCGCTTTATCTCCGTGCCTCCTCCGCTCCGGCAACTCATCCAGCGCACCATCATCCTCGCCTATCGCGAAGACACCTCGCAGTTGGAAAACACTCTGCGCGCCGCCGATCTGAATCCTGTCACCCAACGCCGCACTTACACGCCCACCGAGCAGACCTACAGCCGCACGATCCGCTGCCTCCTCAATCACACCGATGCCTGGCGCGCCGCCGCCGCTGCGAGCGACGGTTACACCCTGATCGTCGAGGCCGACTTCGTGCCCTGCCGCGGTTTCACCGCTCTCCCCGCTCCGCTTGACCCCGCACTGCACGGCCCGCTCGCCTGGGCCTTCCTCTACGCCGGTGGCCCGCGGATCATCCGCGTGCTGCCCGGCGGCTACCTCTGGGGCCACGCCGCCTGTCCCGTGGCCCTGCTCGTCCCGCCGCAGCTGGCCACCCACCTCGTGAATTTCTCGGATGAACTCATCCGCACCACGCCCGATCTCACTGCCTATTCCCTCTGGGATACAATTTTTCAATGGCACATGATGGGGCACAACGCGAAGTGCTTCATGCCCTACCGCCACTACGGCGAACACGGCGGCCTGCCCAATCCCGAGCATAAAGTCGCGGGCACTGGTCTCGTCTCCGCCATCACCCGCAAGCTCAACATCACCGTCCTCAACAATCACCACGCCGAGTGCCTCCAGCGCTCCCTCGCCTTTCTCCCCGCCTACGCGCGTGGCAGCCGCTGGATCTATTTCCGCACCCGTCTCCTCGCCAAGTGCATCGGCCTCGCCCGCGTCGTCACCGGCCGCGTCGTCGAGCGCACCCAGCCCATGTCCCGCCCCGAGCGCCTCCACGCCTACTGGGTCGCGTGCAGACGTCTCTGCAGCTTCCACTAGCCCGCTCCGCCCGCGATCTGCGCCGTGCCTCCGCTCGTCTCCATTCTCATACCCTGCTACAACGCCGCGCCCTGGCTCGCCGCGACGCTCGACTCCGCCTTCGCACAGACGTGGCCGCACAAAGAAATCATTCTCGTCGACGACGGCTCGCGTGACGACTCCCTAGCGATCGCCCGCCGCTACGAATCGCGGGGCCTAAAGATTATCTCGCGCCCCAACTCCGGCGCCGCCGTCGCCCGCAACGTCGCCCTCGCCGCCAGCACCGGCGCCTGGCTCCAGTTTCTCGACGCCGACGATCTCCTCGCCCCCGACAAAATTGCGCAACAACTCGCGCTGCCGGCTGCCGCTCTCACCGGCAGCTACATCCTATCCGCGAGCTGGACCCGCTTCACCCAAACGCCCGGCGACGCGGATTACCCGCCCCAGCCGCTCTGCACCGACCTGAGCCCGGTTGCATTCGCCATCACGAAACTTGAGCGCAACGCCATGATGCACCCCGCCGCCTGGCTCGTCCCCCGCGCCCTCTCTGATCGCGCCGGGCCGTGGGATGAATCGCTCACCCTCGACGACGACGGCGAGTATTTCACGAGGCTCGTGTTGCAATCGCAAGGCACGCGCCACGCCGCCGCCTCGCTGTCTTACTATCGGTCTGGCCTCCTCGGCAGCCTCAGCCGCACCAAGTCCGAGCGCGCGTGGGCCTCCGCCTTCCGCTCCCTCGAACTCACCGTCACACGCCTGCGCGCCAGCGCTGACTCGCCCGTCACCCGCCACGCCTGCGCCACCGCCCTGCAGCGCTACCTCTACGAAGCCTATCCGGCCGCCGCCGCGTGCCGCTCCCGCGCCGCCGTCTTAGTCGCCGCGCTGGGCGGGAGTGACTTGAGTCCCGACGGTGGGCCGAAATTCAACTTTGCCCGCCGCTTGCTCGGCTGGAAACTCGCCAAGCGCCTGCTGCTCGCGCGTTCCCGCCGCTAGCCGCGTTTCTGCATGTCCCGCCCGCCCGTCACCCTTCAGATCAGCCTCGCGCCCTCGGACTACGCGCACGCTTGCGCGCTGCTGCCGCACCAGATCGCAGTATGGCGCGGCCAAGTCGCGGAGATTCTGCTTACCGTCGACCTCCACCGCAGCGCCGGCCGTTTCTCTGCGCACTGGGCCGAGGGGCGCGACCGCATCTTCCCGCTCGCCCGCTCCATCCCCGACGCCCGGGTCGTCGATGTCGATTATGCCCCGCCGGTGCAGTTCGAGATTTCACAGCGCTTTTTCGGCGGCCACCCCGTGCCTACCAAAGATTACCGCGGCGGCCCGTATTATTCCTATTTTTTTGGGCTCAATGCCGCCACGCACGACCACGTGCTCCACGTCGATTCCGACATGTTCTTCGGCGGCGGCAGCGTCACGTGGCTGGGGGAAGCGCTCGACCGCCTCCAACAACGTCCGGAGATTTTCGTGATCGCCCCCCTCCCGGGCGCACCCGCCACCAACGGATCGCTCCGCCACCTCCACGGGGTCCGCGTGCCCAGCGACAGCCTCGCCTACGACTTCGCCGAGATGAGCACGCGCCTTTTCCTGCTCGACCGCCGCCGCTTCCACGGTGACTTCGGCCCCATCACGCCTCGGCGCCCTGCGCTGAAAAACCAACTTAAAGCTTGGATCGACGGCAATACCCCCGCCGAACTGCCCGAGAACCTGATCACACAGCAGATGCACGCCCGCGGTTTCGTGCGCCATGAGTTCCTCGGCACCGCCCCAGGCCTGTGGTCCCTGCATCCGCCCTACCGCAGCCGTGATTTCTACGACCGGTTGCCCGCGCTCGTCGCCCGGATCGAGGCCGGTGATGTCCCGCCCGAGCAACGCGGCGACCACGATCTCAACGGCAGCATGGTCGATTGGTCCGAAGGCATCGCCGCGATGCGTCGCAATCGCTGGTGGCGCCGCCTCATCGCCCGCTGGCGCTCCCGCGCGCCGGGCAAATCCTGATCCCCTCACATGTCACTTTTCGTTCACTCGCATTCCGGTTCATCGGCCTCGCGCCCGCGTGGCTCAAAGCCACATCTACTGGCGTCCGCTGCTCCTCCGTCCGCTCGCGGGTTCAAACCGTGACGCTTCGACACCGGCCATACCCGCGCCACGCCGCTGTAGTCGGGCGCCCGACCCCACCCGTTTTTCATGCCCTATAATTCACAACTCCGCCACCTGCAGGAATGGTTTCGCCGACGCATCGTGCGCGACGGATTCATCTGGCGGATTCTCATGGGCGCCAAGCAGACCACGGCCCGCTGGCACGGGCGCCGGCACCGCCAAAATTGGGACCGCGCCGCGACTCGCTTTGAAACGTTAATCGACCACCACGCCCGCCGCACCCCCGATTTTTTCTTCATCCAGATCGGCGCGCACAACGGCGACATGGATGATCCTATCCATCGCTGGGCCGTGCAGCATCGCTGGCGCGGGATACTCGTCGAGCCCCAGCCCGGCCCCTTCGCCCAACTCAAAGCAGGCTACGCGGAGCTGGGTGATCGTCTGGTTTTCGAAAATATCGCCATCGACCGCGCAGAACGCACCCGCCCGCTCTACCGCGTCGATCCCCGCTGGGCCAGCACACCGGAGCAAACCGGCCTCGCCTCGTTCTTCCCGGACCGTGCCCTGGCGACTTACGCCGCGCTGAATCGGCTGGTGAGCGAACCGGTCCAATGCCTGCCCTTCCCACGCCTGCTCGCGCGGCACCGCGTCACAAAGATCGACCTCCTCCAAATCGACACCGAGGGCTTCGACTTTGAAATCATCAAAATGCTCGACTTCGCGCAGTGCCCGCCGGCGATCATCCATTTCGAGCATCGGCATCTTTCGCGCACCGAATACGCCGCGTGCCTTCGTCTCCTGAGCGCCCACGGCTATTGGCACATCGAAAAAGAATTCGATGTCGCCTCGTTTCAAACCGCGCTCTTCCCGCCTTGAGTCAGGCCGACGCGTATGTCTCTTCGTAACGGCTTCCGACTTCTCGCGACGCGCAGCCTTCAGGCAATCCTCCGCCTGCGGTCCGAGTCGCTCGTCGACGCACTCGCCCCGGGGCCCGTGCTCATCGTCGCGCCGCATCCTGACGACGAGTCCCTCGGTTGCGGTCGGCTCATCGTAAACCTCTGTAACCGCGGCATCGAGGTTGACCTTGTTTGGCTCACCGACGGCGGAGCCTCCCAGTCCGATTTTCCCGGTGGTCCCGCCGCTCTCGGCGCGACGCGTCGCGCCGAGGCCCGTGCCGCCGGCGAGATTCTGGGCCTCTCACCCCACCGCCTCCATCACCTCGGCGCGCCCGACGGGCTCCTCCCGCACCTCGGCGTGGGCCGACGCTGCGAAGTGCTGGCGGCCCTCACCGGCCTTGTCGAAACCCTGCGTCCAAGCACGGTCTTCGTGACGTCTTCGCTCGACGACAGCACCGAACACACCGCCGCCCACGCCCTCGTCGCCGAAGCTCTCCGAGCCGCCAAGCATCCGGCGCAACTTCGCACCTATCTCGTCTGGGCCTTCTGGAAAGTCCGCGGCCTGTGGACCATTGTCCGTCACGCGCCGAGCATCGCTTTTTTGCCGACGACCCCGACCGCCACCGCGACCCGCCACCGCGCCTTGCTCGCCCACCGCACCCAAACGACCACCCAATCTCCGCATGACGAACCGCTCCTCTCCAGACACTTTTTGGCGTGTTTCCCCCGCACCGGAGAGTTTTTCCTCTCGATCTGAAAATGACCTCGTTTTTTAACCGCGCACTGTGCCACCTGCGCCGCCGCTTCATCGACGGCCCGCGCGGTTTCGGCCACCCCGTGCCCGCCGCGGCCTTCGATGCCGAGTTCCGGTCCGGTCATTGGCGGCTCCTCGATTCGCCCGACGAGCAAGCCCGCTACGCCGCCCTCGTCGCTCTCATCCGCGCCCGCCACCCGCGCCCGCGCCTGCTCGACGCCGGCTGCGGCGGCGGCCGGCTCGCCGCCTCCTTCCCGCCCGATGCGCTCGCCACCTACCATGGCGTCGATCTCTCCGCCGAAGCCCTCCGCCATGCGCATGATTTCGCGCCCGCCAACTCGGTGCTTCAGCAGGGCGATCTTGAAACCTGGGATCCGCCCGCCCGCTACGACGTGATCGTGATCAACGAAGTCGTCGGCTACTTTCACGATCCCTCCGTCACGCTCGCCCGGCTCGCCGCCTCGCTCGATCCCGGCGGCACCTTCGTCGTCTCGCTCTATCGCTGGGGCAATGCCGCCGCCATCTGGCGCCGCTTGGATGCGCGGTTCAAAACCCTGCACGCCGCGGTTGTCACCAACGCCGGCGGCGATAAAACGTGGGATGTCCGCATCCTCGCTCCGCGGCTCCATCCGCCGGCCGTCTCCGCCACCGCCGCTCCCAGCCTTTGAAAAAAGTTCTGATCATCAGCCCGCATTTTCCGCCCATCAACGCGCCCGACATGCAGCGCGTGAGAATGAGCCTGCCCTATTATCGGGCTCAGGGCTGGGAGCCTGTCGTGCTGGCGGTGGATGCTCCGTGGCAAACCGGCGTTCGCGAAGACGAATTGCTGGCCACCCTCCCGCCCGATATCCGCATCGTGCGCACCCGCGCTCTGCCCAATGCACTCTGCCGCCGCCTCGGCATCGGCAACATCGGTCTGCGCGCGCTGCCCTTTTTCCTCTGGCGCGGCACCCGTCTCCTCACCACGGAAAAATTCGACCTCGTGCTTTTTTCCAACACGCAGTTCGTCACGTTTACCCTCGGCCGGCTCTGGCGGCGCTGGGTGGGCGTGCCCTATGTGATCGACATCCAGGACCCGTGGCGCACCGATTACTATGAACGCCCCGGCTCACGTCGACCGCCGGGCGGCTGGAAATATCAACTCGCCCGCGTCCAAGCCTGGGGCCTGGAGGGCTGGACCTACCGCGAAGCCTCCGCGGTCATGAGCGTTTCCCCATCCTACTTGGCGGACCTGCGCGCCCGCTACCGTCACTTCGCCACGATTCCCTCCGAGGTCATCGGTTTCGGGGCCAGCCGCGCCGACCTCGCGGCCGCCATGGCCAGTCCCACCCCCGGCGAGTCCTTTGATCGCACGCACGGCAAAATTCATCTCCTTTACACCGGCGCCTCTGGGCCCGTGATGCCGCATTCGCTGAAGGTGCTTTTCACCAGCCTGCGTCTCTACCGCGAACTTCATCCCGAGCGCGCCGCCCGCCTGCACTTTCATTTTATCGGCACGAGTTACGTGGCCGCAGGTCAGGGCAAAGTCTCCGTGATTCCCGTCGCCGCCCAATGCGGCGTCGCCGATCAGGTGGACGAAGTGCCCCACCGCATCGGTCATCTTGAAGCGCTGCGCTGGCAGCAAATGGCCGACGTCCTCCTCCTTCCCGGCTCGAGCGACCTCGCCTACTCTCCCTCAAAATTATATCCATATTTTTTGACGGGTCGTCCTGTGCTCGGACTCGTTTTCCGCGACAGCGTGATGGAGCGCCTTCTCGACGAACTCTCCTGCGCCTACATGGTGCGCTACCACGACCACGAGCCCAAGGACGCCGCGCACGCGCAGCTCCACGCCTTTTTCGATCTCGCGATCGCTGGCTTCCCGCCCGGTTCGCTGCCCGTGCGCAACACCGCCCAATTCAACCGCCACTTTCTCGCCGAAGAGCTCACCCGCCGCCAGTGCGACCTCTTCGACCGGTCGATCACGCCCCAGCCGGCAATCGTTTGAATCCTACCACGCCGCTCCCCACAGATTCAGATCCCCAGCCTGATAGGGCTCCGAGTGCCCTGTTGCTCCGAAACGAGGAACTTCGCCGCAGTAGGAAGCTCTTCGGCCTCGGCGTGGCGGGCATCGCCTCCGCATTGGCCTATTATGCCTACAACGCGAAAGTCGAAGATCCGATCCATCTCTATTTGGGTCTGACCATGATCGTCTTGTCAGTGCTGCCGGGGTTGATGTGGGCGCGTCAGGCCAAATTCGGGTTGCCCTTGTTTGAAGCCTTCATGGTCACCGGCATAAATACTTATGCCATTCCGCTTCTGAGCGGTCACCAAGCGTTGAGAAATTTTTCTCCCGAGACGATCACCCTCGCGGCCTTTGGCGTCGTTCTTTTTCAAGCCGTAGCCAATATATCCTACGTATCTGCCAGCACCCGGCCGAAACGCACTCGGTTCTGGCAGGAGGAAATCGTGACCAAGGATATCTCCCGATTCCTCGGCTATGGTATGATCGCGACGACGGCCTACACCGTCGTAGTCAATTTCACCGACCTGATTCCTTACGATCTCGCGGGTATCTTGCGCGCGGTTGCCTACGGTATCGGCATCATCGCAACGTTCATTCAGTCTTGGCGGTGGGGGGCGAACGAGCTAGCCAGCCACGAAAAAGTCAGCTTCTCCATTCTTCTCGTTCTTCAGGTCATCTTCAGTTGGGCGACACTCTTTCTGGTGGGCGGCATTTCCATCCTGACTCTCGGCCTCTTGGGCTACGTTTCGGGGGGAAAGAAAGTCCCCGTTTTAGTGCTGGTGACCGTGCTCCCGCTCATCGGGCTCCTGCATAACGGTAAGGGCACCATGCGGCAAAAATACTGGGAAGATCGGGAGGCCCTGCCTTCTTTCACCGCCCTTCCAGCCTTTTTTTCGGAATGGATCGGTTATGGCCTCGACTCGGAAATTCAGTCGAAGCGTAACGACAGCAATCGCCTCTTGGAGCGGACCTCTCTGTTCCATATAATGTGCTTAGTCGTGGCTGTTACCCCGGACCGCCAGCCCTTCCTAAACGGAGAAACCTACACTCAAATTCCCGGACAATTCGTGCCGCGCTTTTTTTGGCCGGAAAAACCCGCCGGGCACATCAGCACCTATACCTTGGCAATTTACTACGGCCTGCAACGGGCCGAGGACACTGCCAAAACGACTATCGGTTTCGGCCTGTTGACCGAGGCTTACGCGAATTACGGTTTCTTCGGCCTCGCGCTGATCGGCGTGTTTTTCGGAGTGTCGTTCAAGTTTATCAGCGTCTGGGCTTCCGGTAGCCCGATCCTCTCCTACGGTGGGATGTTCATGGTCGTGCTCATGGCATGGTCATTCCAAACCGAGCTCACGATGAGCATCTGGCTCAGCTCGCTATTTCAGGCGTGTGTCGCCGTGCTCGGCATCCCTTATTTCCTGCGCAATTTCATCAAGTGATACCGACCCCCGTGCCGACGATATCCCCACTCTCCACCGTTTCGTTGCCTCTCGGGCTGCGCGCTTTGCAGCGATGGGAGTTCCCCAGAAAGCTCGGCCTTTGTGAACGTCTTTACGGCGACTCGCTCCGACGCTTCGGCATCCGGTGGGTCCGCACTGCCACCGGCCTCATCTGGAAACTGGATCTCGCCAATCCGACGCACCGCTGGATGGTCTATGGCAGTTACGAAGGACCCGGCTTTTGGCGATGGCTGCGCACGCAGCCAGCCCCGGCGTTAATCGTCGATTCCGGAGCCAACATTGGCCAGACCATCGTCCATTTCGCGCACAGCGCGCCAGCAACTCCGATTCTCGCGTTCGAACCCGGCCAAGCCGCACGGGAATGGCTGGCCGAATGCGTCGCAGCAAACGCCCTTGACCGCGTCCGCATCTTTCCCACCGCTCTCGGCGCCGGGCGCGGCACCGCGTATCTTCAGGATAATCTCAATCCTCACCATCACGGCTCGTGGAATCACGTGCACCCGACGGACGGCGTCCCGGTCGTGCTCACCACGCTGGATGACGAACTCGCCGCCCATGGTCACGGCGAAGTTTCGATTTGGAAACTTGATCTGGAGGGCTACGAACTCGCAGCGCTCCACGGCGCAGCGGGAGCTCCGGCGGCCCGACGCATACGCGCCATTTATATGGAAGTTTCGCCCAACCCCGCCAGTGCCGCTAGCCGCAGTTTCCTGCGGGGTTACGGCTACAATCCGCATCGCATCGCCGATTCCGGCCGGCTCGGCCGCCCGGTGGGCGGAGAAAATTACGATAACCTTCTCTTTCTCTGCCCTGGCCACCCGGCGCGGCGCCCCTGAGCCCGCGATGCCGCCCACCCTAGCCCGCCACCTCGCCGTGGTGCTCTCGCACCCGAACCAGTATTACAGCCCCTGGTTTCGCTGGCTCGCCGCGCACACCGATCTCGATCTGCGCGTTTTCTACCTCTGGGAATTCGGTGTCACCGTGCACACCGATCCGCAGTTCCGCACCGCCTTGAAGTGGGATGTGGATCTCCTCTCCGGCTACGCCCACGAGTTCGTCCCCAACACTTCCGCCCGCCCCGGCAGCGACCACTTCGGCGGCCTGCGCAACCCCACGCTCACCGCCCGCCTCGCAGCCTTTCGCCCCGATGCCGTGCTCCTCTTCGGCTACGCTTACGCCAGCAACCTCCGCGTCGTCCTCTGGGCCCGCCTCCACCGCGTGCCGCTTATCTTTCGCGGAGATTCCCATTTCCTCGGACGCGGCGCCCCCCCCCTTCGCACCCGGCTCACGCTACGCTTTCTCTATGCCCAATTCGCGGCCTGCCTGCCCGTAGGCGAAGCCAACCGCGATTATTTCCTCACGCTGGGCGTCCCTGCCGCCCGCCTCCACTTCGCCCCGCACTCGGTCAACGCCGCCCTCTTCGATCCCGCCTCCGCCTCCCACCGCGCCGCCGCCGGCACCCTGCGCGCGCAACTCGGCCTCACTCCCTCCACCCGCGTGATTCTCTTCGCCGGCAAATTCGTGCCTGCCAAACAGCCCCGCGAACTCCTCGCCGCCTTCCTCGCCGCCCGACTGCCCGACACCGCCCTCGTCTTCGTCGGCGACGGCGAAGAGAAACCCGCGCTCCGCGCCCTCGCCGTCTCCGCACCCGCCGGCTCCGTCCACTTCCTCCCTTTCGCCAATCAGTCTGAAATGCCCGCCCGTTATCTCCTCGCCGATCTTTTCGTGCTCCCCTCGCGCGGCCTCTACGAGACGTGGGGACTCGCCGTCAACGAAGCCATGCACCTCGGCGTGCCCTGCCTCGTCAGCGACCGCGTCGACCTCGCCACCTCGCCGTCGATCCGAACCGGCGCGGCACACGCGCTCGCCCACGCCGGGATC
>JACMRG010000034.1 GCA_014376585.1 Opitutaceae bacterium
CTGATTCGCGGCATCGGCCCCACGCTCACCGGGTTCGGCGTCACCGGCGCCTTGGCCGATCCCATTCTCGCCCTCACCACCGCGAACGGCGTCCTGATCGCGAGCAGCGACGACTGGGGCAATGGCAGCAATCCGGGCGAGATCGCCGCCACCTCCGCCCGCGTCGGGGCTTTCGCTCTGCCCAGCGCATCCAAGGACGCCGCGATCCTTGTCACCCTCGCTCCCGGCAACTACACCGCCCTGCTTGGCGGCACGAACAATACCAGCGGCGTCGCCCTCCTCGAGGTTTACGAAGTGCCCTAAACCAAATTTTTGGCAGCCGCGCCCGCGCCCCCGCCGCCGGGACCTTGTTCGCGGATGCACGTGATATTCACATCTGCCCTCCCGCCGGTGTTTCCCGTTTTCGCGTCCCTTCGCGTTTTTCGCGGGTTCCTCCTTTGAATGGCCTCACCGCCAAGTCCCTGCTCCCTTTCTCGCTGCTCCCTCAGCGCGACCTCCGCGTGAGGCCCTCCAAAATCTTGCCATGTCAGCCGGGGCGTTCCGTCGGCATTCCTTCGGCACTATCCTTCCTCAGTCTTCAAACCCACCCACGCTAAGGCTTTTCCCGTTATCTTTCGCGCCAAGACTCAGGATAAACGGCGCCGCCACCTCCGCCCACGCCGTCGCCTTTGGATAACTCCCCGCGCCATCCGCCCAACACGCGCGCAACATATCGGTGTCGATCACGCCGGGATTCAGCGGCACCGCCGCCATGCCTGCGGGCAACTCTTCCGCGAGCGCCTTGGTCAATCCCTCGATCGCCCATTTTGTCGCACAATACGGCGCCACGTCGCGCGACGCACTCCGCCCCCAGCCGGAACTCAGATTCACGATCACCCCTTTTTTCTTCGCCACCATCGCCGGCACGAAATGCCGGATCACATTCGCCACCCCCCGGACATTGACGTCCACGATCTTCGTGAACTCGCGATCACTCTGCTCCCACAACGGCGCGAGCGGATTCATGACGCCCGCATTATTGATCAAAATATCCGGCGCCGCGTCGTGCTCCAGCACCTTCGCCGCCCACAGCGCGACCTTCGAGTCCAGCGCTACATCGCACACCATGAAATCATGGGGCGCACCGTGGTCCATGCGCAGATCAAAAATCTCCGTCCCGCTGCGCCCGCAGCCAATCACCGTATGGCCCAGCGCCATAAATTTTCTGGCCAAGGCCAAACCCAGTCCGCGCGTGACTCCCGTGATGACGATCTTCATCGGCGCAAATTGGAGGCTGCCTACTCGCCCCGCAACTCCGCGCCGCGTCGCTCGCAACTTACCCGAGCACCGGCTCAGCGGCTCTGCAAACTGAACTTGTTCAGCCCCGTCTTCCGGCAGGCATCCATCACGAACGCCAGCTTCTTGAGCTGGGTCGTCTCGTCCGCCTTGATCAGCACGGGAATATCTTTGTCCACGTTCCGCACTTCCTTCAGTAGCGCGATCAGCTGTTCATCTGAAACGTTTTTGCCGTTGAACGACACCGTGCCGTCCTTGTCGATGGCGACCGTGACGGTGCCCTTGAAATCGTTTTTACCCGCGGTGTCGACCTTCGGGAGCGTGATGTTAAGCGTCGAGCCCACCCGCGCCTGCATCGTCACATAGGCGAAAAGCACGAGCATCACGAGCACGTCGATCAACGGCACGAGCGGCAGCTCCGGACGTTTCCGCGTCCTGCGGCTGATCAGACTCATGGCTGCTTGCTCGCCGCTTGGTCATTCTGCCGCGCCAACACGCGCTCCAGCAACACGTCGATCTGCGCCGCGTGTTTGTCGATGAGTCGTTGCAGATGTCCGCTGCCCACCAGCGCCGGCAATGCGATGCACAGACCCAGCACCGTGGCCGAGAGCGCATAACCGACGCTCTCCGTAAATTGCACCGGATCGGGCATCCGCGTCTGCGGATCGACCACCGAAAATGCGCCCAGCAAACCCGTCACCGTCCCGATCAGGCCGATCAACGGCGCCGCCGCATAGATCGTATCCAAATAACTCACGCCGCGCTCCATCTTGATAACTTCCAGGCGGGCGTAGGCCTTCGTCGCCTCGTGATCGCCCACATGTCGCGACGTAAAATTCAAAATCCGCCCGAGGGCGGAACGTTTGTCGCCCGCCGGAGCGCGTCCCTCGATCACGGCCTCGGCCAGATCCTCGGGAATCACCGCGGAAGTCCGCAGCGCGAACATGCGCTCGACGATGATAAAGACCGCGACGACCGAACAAAGGCCGAGTGGATAGATCAACAATCCGGCCTCGCGGACGATCCGGATAACATCAATGGATGCGAAAAACATAAAGGTGTGAGCAGGAGGAGACGCCGACGCGGCGTAAAAGTTCAGAAAAAATGAGCAAGCCCGCTTTTCTCCATGCCGTCAAATCCTGCCGTAGGGCTGGAGCGCGTTGACCCCAAGGCGTCCCGCGCCCGCGCCTCGCCGTCCGAAAACTGCAGCGGGGGGGGCCCTCACCCCGCCACATGCTTCGACCCCTCACGCTGCCAAATAAGGCAACGTGGTCGCAGTCGCCTTCACCGCCGGCAGACCTTCCATGAGTTCACCGATGGCGTCCCAGCGTCCATTGATCAGCGCGTCACGGCCAGATTCACGGATCGTCGCCGGCACGCTTTGCCCGCCAAAGCGGACCTGCTGCGCCCCCACATCCACGGTGATTTCCAACTTCGGATCGGCTTCTACCGCCGCCGCGATCTTCGCGATATCCTCACGCGCCGCCGTCATGCAGGGAATCCCGAGCGTCGTCGAGTTGCCGAAAAAGATCTCGGCGTAACCCTCGGCGATGATCGCCTTGAACCCGTATTTTTGGATCGCCTGCGGCGCGTGCTCGCGGGACGAGCCGCAGCCGAAGTTGGCGCCGGAGAGCAGAATCGTGCCGCCCTTGAAACGCGCCTCGTTGAGCGGGTGCGGTTTGTCGGAGCCGTCCGCGTTCTTGCGCACGTCATAAAAGAGGAATTCGCCGAGCCCGTCGAAGGTGACGCACTTCATGAAGCGCGCGGGGATGATGCGGTCGGTGTCGATGTCGTTACCGGTGACAGGAACGCCGCGGCCGGTGACAGAGGTGATTTTAGCGAGAGACATGGGAGGAGTTTTAATTTGCCCG
Organism: Opitutaceae bacterium; assembly: GCA_014376585.1. Classification (GTDB taxonomy): domain Bacteria; phylum Verrucomicrobiota; class Verrucomicrobiia; order Opitutales; family Opitutaceae; genus Tous-C4FEB. Next base: position 3,147 of record JACMRG010000034.1, read on the forward strand.
CCAATCACGCGAATGAACGCGAATCGAAGTCCGAAATTCGCGTCGATTGGCGTGATTGGCGGGCGGATAGGTTTGGTTTAATTTTTTAGTTGTTCACCGCGAAGACCTCACGCGCATCGGCGACCGCGCCGGTGACCGCGGCGGCGGCAACCATGAGCGGACTCATCAGCAGCGTTCGGCCCGTCGGGCTGCCCTGGCGGCCCTTGAAATTCCGGTTCGAAGAGCTCGCGCAGAGCTGATCACCGATGAGCTTGTCGGGATTCATCGCCAGACACATCGAGCAACCCGCCTCGCGCCATTCGAAGCCGGCGTCGCGAAAAACTTGGTCGATACCCAGCGATGCACAAAGCACACCCACGCCTTGAGAGCCGGGGACGGCGATGGCCTTCACGCCTGGAGCGACGCGCTTGCCCTTGAGATATTTGGCGACCTCTTGGAAATCGCTGAGCCGGCCATTGGTGCACGAACCCATGAACGCCACGTCGATCTTCGTGCCTTTGATGGGCGCGCCGGGCTTCAATTTCATGTAGGCGAGCGCCTCGTCGATGGACGCCTTTTCATCGGCCACTTCGGTCTTGGTCGCATCCGGGATCAGCTCGTTGATGGAAATGCCCTGCGCGGGATTGATACCCCACGTCACCGTCGGCGCGATTTCCGAAGCGTTGATATTAACGACATCATCGTAGTGACAGCCCGCATCGCTCGCGAAGCTTTTCCAGTTTGCCACCGCCGCATACCAAGCCGCGGCTTTCGGCGCGTAAGGCCGGCCCTTCAAGTAGGCGAAGGTCGTCTCGTCGGGATTCACGTAGCCAACACGCGCGCCGCCCTCGATGGACATGTTACACACGGTCATGCGCTCTTCCATGGTGAAGCGGTCAAGCACCTCGCCCGCGTATTCGTAGGCGAAGCCCGTGCCGCCATTCACGCCGAGCGTGCGGATGATATGGAGAATGACATCCTTCGCGTAAACGCCCGGATGCAGTTTTCCGGTCACGTTGATCCGGCGGACCTTCAGCGCGCCGAGCGCCATCGTCTGCGTGGCGAGCACGTCGCGCACCTGGCTTGTGCCGATGCCAAACGCGATCGCACCGAATGCACCGTGCGTGCTCGTGTGTGAATCGCCGCAGGCGATCGTCGTGCCCGGCTGGGTGATGCCCTGCTCCGGCCCGACGATGTGGACGATCCCCTGTTTGCCGCTCGCGCGGTCGAAGAAAGTGATGCCCGTAGCCGCGCAGTTCTTGCGGAGTTCTTCCATCATCGTCTGCGCCAACGGATCGCTATACGGCTCGGCGAACTGATCCGTCGGCACGATGTGGTCCACCGTTGCAAAGGTGCGGTGCGGCATCAGCACCTTCAGCCCGAGATCGCGCATCATGCCGAACGCCTGCGGGCTCGTCACCTCGTGGATGAGATGCGTGCCGATGAGGAGCTGGGTCTGGCCGTTGGCCAGCTTGCGGACGGTGTGAGCGTCCCAGACTTTTTGAAACAGGGATTTGGGCATGGGAATAGGTGGTGAGTCGCGGTCTGGCGCCGCGGGTTGGAATTGAACGTAAGGGTTCGCGGACGGCCAAAACCTACCAGATTCTTGCCATGCCGCAAAATACTTATTTAAGCTCCTGTGATGCCGCGCGAGTATCAGTATCCCTTCGAACTTCGCCACCTCGTTTACTTCCGCGAGCTGGCCCGCCAACTTCATTTCCGTAAAGCCGCCGAGACCCTCGCCGTCGCCCAGCCCGCGCTTAGCCGCGCGCTCGCCCAACTCGAAACCGCTCTCGGCGCCGACCTCCTCAACCGCACCCGCCGCGGCGCCGAACTCACGCCCGCCGGCCGCTTGCTGCTCGAGCGGATCGAACCTCTCCTCCGTGGCCTCGCCGCCCTGCCCACCGAACTCCGGGCCCTCGCCGATGGCCAGGTCGGCCACGTGCGCATCGCCTTCACCGGCCTCGCCATGGCCACGGTTCTCCCCGCTATTCTCCGCGAATTCCACCGCCGCCACCCGGGCATCAAACTCGAGCTCACCGAATCTCCCACCTCCGCCCAGCTCGCCGCCCTGCAATCGGGCGACCTGGCCTGCGGTTTTTTCCACCCGGATGCGCCCACGCTCGGCCTGCGCACCCACGTGCTGCTTCGGGAAAAAACCGCCGTGCTCCTCCCCGCCGCCCACCCGCTCGCCCGCCGCCGCCAGCTCCACCTGCGTGATCTCGCGACGACGCCCTTCGTGCTCTTCCCCCGCACGCACAACCCGGGTTTCTACGACCGCGTCCTCGCCGCCTTCACCGCCGCCGGCGTGACGCCCAGCATCGCCGAAGAAGTCTGGCCCCGCGCCAACGGCGTGGGCCTCGTCCGCGCCGGCGTGGGCGCGACCTTCATGTGCCCCAGCGAGGCGAAACATCTCCCGGCCGAAGTGATCTTCCGCCCCCTCACGGGCCCCGCCCCCGAAAGCCGCCTCGTCGTCGGCTGGCGCGCCGACCCGGCGCCCGATCCCGCCCTCGCCGCTTTCATCGCCGCAGCGGCTCCGTAGGGGTAAATTTATTTCACAACCAACTCCGCCTACACGAGCACACAGTGTGCTTCCCCCGATAAAACGGACACGCGTTGAGCGTGATGGATGTGTGGTTAGTTGAGGTTGGATTCGTAGTCGAGAGGGCTTTGATAGCCGAGGGCCGAGTGAAGACGGGTGCGGTTATAGAAGCTCTCGATGTAATCGAAGATGGC
>JACMRG010000233.1 GCA_014376585.1 Opitutaceae bacterium
GCGGCGAGACCGGCGGCGAGGCCGGCGACCGCAGTGCCGTGACCGGCCTCACCAGTGGTGCCGGGCAAACTGCCGGCGCCGATATCAATGGTGCGCACGCGACCGGTGAACGTGGGATCGAGCGCACTGACGCCGCTGTCGAGAATGGCGAGGGTGACGCCACGGCCCCAATTGCCGCGGTCGCCGGTGGCGCCGAGGAAGGCGAGGGTGGTGTTGCGCAGGGGAACTTGGGTGATGTCGGCGCGGCTGGCTTTGGCGGGTTTCTCCGGGATGCGAAGGAAATAGTTGGCGGCGGCCTCGGCGTAATCGACGGCGTTTTGGGCGAGGTCTTTTTTGAGAGAGTCGATCCGATCATAGCGGACACGGACGCTGCGGAGCGTGTCGAGCTGGTCGATGATGGTGAGCCCCTGGGCTTGGGCGCGGGCGAGGAAGCGGCGGTAGGCCGCGTCGTCCTTGAAGGTGAGGCCCGCTTCGTTGGGGCGCGCGTCGCGGGAGACGAGAATCGCGCCGAGTCGGGCCAGCCCTGCGTCCACAGTGGAAGTGATGGCGGAATTGATGGCTGACGCGGTGGGCTCCGCGGCGGTAATGGCAGTGGAGGTGTTCTCGGGTCGGTTCGGATCACGCTGGCGGGAGCGGGCAAAAAGCAGGACGCCAACGACCAACGCGCCCGTGGAGAAGAGAATCAGATAAATGCTGCTGGGGCGCATGGTGACACGGTTTACGACGGGAACGACGCAGGGAAGTTTCCTCCAATCTCAAGGCTGGAGCGAGGCGCGAAAGCGTGACTTGGAGCTTTGCAGGGTGGGCGGATTTTGCGACGGTGGCCCCGATGAACCCCCCCGTTACCCTCCTTCCCCTGCGTTTTTTATTTGCCGGACTGGTCGCCTTCGCGGGCGGTTCCACGCTGGCCGCGGCGGCGGAGTCCGAGCTGCCGGCGATTTTTAACGGCAAAGATCTCACGGGCTGGAAGAACGCCGAGGGCAACGCGTTTTGGCGGGTTGAAAACAAGGTGCTGATCGGAGAGAACGATGCGGCCAAAAAGGGCAACATGCTCTGGACGGTGGCCGACTACACGGACTTCGTGATCGAGTTCGATGTGCGCTGGAAAACCAGCACGGAGCGGGGCGTTGATACCGGGGTGGAGATGAGGAAGCCGGCGATCCAGCTGCAACTGGGCATTTCCGGCAGCCTGAAGGTGGATATGTCGGGTTCGTTCTACACCGGCGGAAAGCCGGCTTATCCCGAAGTGGGCCAGGCGAAAGAGGCGAAAAAACTCATGAAGCCCGAAGGCGAGTGGAACACGTTTCGCATTCAGGCGAAGGGCGACACCTTCACCTGTTGGATCAACGGCACGAAGGCAGCCGGATACACCGACGCCAAATTTTCGGGTGCGGCACCACTGGGATTGCAGATTCATCCCGGAGTTGTGATGAAGGCGGAGTATAGAAACATTCGCGCCAAGGCGCTTTAATGACGGAATAGACGGTCCGCCCCGCGAAACTCACGCGGAGGCGGGTTCCGATGCTTGGAGTCGGAGGAGAACTTCGCGCAACGCGGAAGGGAAAACGGGCTTCTTGAGAAAGGCGTCCACGCGCAATGCAGCGTAGGCGGCGCTGATCTGTGGGCTGAGTTCGGAGCAGAAAACGACGATCTTTCCGGTGAAAGGCTGGGAACGGCGGAGAGCGCCGACGAGTTCCAAGCCATTCAGATTGGGCATGTGGTGATCGGTGATCAGCACATCAAACGCATCGGGGTCTGCGGCGAGGCGCTCAAGGGCGGCGGCGCCATCCACGCAACATTCGATGGAGTGACCCTGACGAGTAAGCGACATCTGCGCGACTTGGCGCAGCTCGCGCATGTCCTCGGCGTAGAGGATACGAAGAGGCTTTTGGGCGACGGATGGTTGCTGGGTCTGAATCGGGCTCATCGGATGGTAGGGCAAAGCTATAGCCACTGACTCGCGGTTTCCAATGTTGTTGCTGCGAAAAAATCGCGAAAAAAGCGGTTCAACGGCCAGCGTTCTTTCAGTATTAGGAGCGCTGCGTTCGCATCAAATCTCACGGTGTGGCGGACGCGGGGGCATTGAGACCGCGGCGGACGAGGAGCGGAATGATGTCGGGTTCACCGCCCGTGAAATCGCGGAAGAGACCGAGGGCCTCGGCGGAGCCGCCGCGCGAGAGCAAGGTCGCGCGGAAGCGATCACCGTTGGCGCGAGTGAGGCCGCCGTTTTTTTTGAACCACTCGACCGTGGTGGCGTCGAGGACCTCGGACCAGATGTAGGAGTAATAGCCGGCCGAGTAGCCGCCGGAGAAAACGTGGGAAAAATAGGTGGAGCGGTAGCGCGGCGGGACGGGGGCGAAGTCGAGGCCGACCTTGGCGAGGGCGGCGGCTTCGAAGGTGAGGACGCCGTCGGCAGCGGGGACTTCAGAGGGTTTGAGGCCGTGCCAGGTGAGATCGAGCAGGGCGGCGGCGAGGTATTCGGCGGTGACGTAGCCTTGGTTGAATTTGCGGGCGTTGAGGACTTTGGTAAGGAGTTCGGCGGGCAGGGGCGCGCCGGTTTTGTAGTGCTTGGCGTAGTTCTTCAGGACCTCGGGCCAGACGGCCCACATCTCGTTCACCTGGGAGGGAAATTCCACGAAGTCGCTCGGGACGTTGGTGCCGGCAAAGCGCGGGTATTTCACGGCGGAGAACATGCCGTGGAGGGCGTGGCCGAACTCGTGGAAGAGCGTGGTAACCTCGTCGAAGGTGAGGAGCGTGGGCTCGCCGGCGGGCGGCTGCGGGATGTTGAGGTGATTGCCGACGACGGGCTGGGTGCCGAGGAGCGTGGACTGGGATTCGTATTCGTTCATCCAGGCGCCGCCGTTTTTAGAGGGGCGCGCGTAGGCGTCGAAAAGGAAGAGGGCGAGGGTGGCGCCGTTGGTATCTAAAACTTCGAAGACGCGGACCTCGGGGCGATAGACGGGGAGATCGTGGCGCTCCTTGAAGGTGATGCCGAAGAGTTTCGTGGCGGCGAAAAAGGCGCCGTCCACCAGGACGTGATTGAGCTCGAAGTAGGGCTTTACCTGCGACTCGTCGAAGTTGTAGCGGGCGACGCGGACTTTTTCCAAATAGAAATCCCAGTCCCAGGCGGCGATTTCGAAGCGACCGGGTTTGCCGGCGAATTCGACGTCGATGATCTTTTGGATGTCGGCGGCTTCCTGGCGGGCGTTGGCGACGGCGGGCGGGGCGAGCTTGGCGAGCAGGGCGGTAGCGGCCGTGACGTTTTTCGCGGTCTGCTCCGCGAGGACGTAGTCGGCGTGCGTGGGGTAGCCGAGGAGGAGGGCGCGCTCGGCGCGGCGGCGGGCGAGGGTGGCGACGCTGGCGCGGTTATCGAACTCGCCGCCGCGGAGGCCGCGCGCGAGGGAAGCCTGCATGATGCGCTCGCGCGTGGCGCGATTCGTGAGCGTGGTGAGCGGGGGCTGGCCGGTGGTGTTGACGAGGGCGATGGCGAACTGGCCCTCGTGGCCGTTGGTCTTCGCTTCGGCGGCAGCGGCGGTCATCTCGGGGTCGGAAAAACCGGCGAGTTCGGCGCGGCCGGTGATGTAAACGGCGGAGGCGGTGCGCTCCTTCAGGACGTTTTGGGAAAAGGCGGTCTCGGCCGTGGCGATCCCGGCGTTGAGGGCCCTGAGCTTGGTCTTGTCGGCTTCGGAGAGTTGGGCGCCGGCGCGAACGAAAGACTTGTAAGTCTCGGCAAGGAGACGGGCGGACTCGGCGTCGAGGCCGAGGGTGGCACGCGCATCGTAGAGTGAGCGCACGCGGGCGAAGAGCTGGGGGTTCAAGAGGATTGCGTCGCGGTGCGCGGCGAGTTTCGGAGCCATGGCTTTCTCGACGGCTTGGAGTGTGGGGTTGGTATTGCAGCCGTTGATATTGGTGAAAATGCGGGCGACGCGGGCGAGGAGCAGACCGGAGCGCTCGAGGGCGACGATGGTATTGTCGAAGGAAGTGGGCGCAGAATTGGTGGCGATGGTGGCAACCTCAGTGAGGTTTTCCGCCATGCCCTGTTCGTAGGCGGGCGCGTAGTGCTCGTCCTTGATTTTATCGAATGGAGGGTAGGCGAGTGGCAACGGGCTCGCGGAGAGGAGCGGATTAACGGCGGCAACGGCGGATTGAGCGGAGGCGGTGGGCATGAGGACGGGAGAGGCTAAAAGGAGCGCGGCGAATGTGAGGACAGGAAAAGGACGGCGGCGGCGAAGCAGGGGGATTTGCATGCGAACAAACGTGTTGGCAGATGGAAAACAGGCAAGGATCGCACCGAGGATGGTGGTTGGACACCGAGATGGCAAAACGCAGAACGGAAGCATGAAATCGAAGGCCCCGGCGATGGGGCGTGTGATGGCGTTGGCCGGTGGAGCAGCGGGTGCGTGCGACTTGTTATTCGCGAAGGTTTTCTATGGCGCGCGCGGAGCGGCACCGCTCGGGGTGATGCAATTGATCGCGGGCGGGGTGTTGGGCCGGACGGCCTATCAGGGGGGCGTGGGCACGGCGGCGCTGGGGGTGGGCTGCACTTCGTGATCGCGCTGGGAGCGGCGGTGGTTTTCTACGCGGCGAGCCGGCGCTGGGGGGTGCTAATGCGGCATCAACTGGTGGCGCGCGCGGTTTTCCGGATGGGCGTTTATTTTTTCATGAACTGGGTGGTCGTGCCGCTTTCGGCGCTGGGTGCGAAGACGTATCCGCCGGCGGTAAATATCTGGGTGATGCTGGGGCATATTCCGTTTGTTGGCTGGCCCATCGCGATGATCACGAGGCGTGCCGCGCGGTGAGGAGGAGAGAAGGTGGATTGGCTTGGGCGGGCGTGAGAGTTGGGCTGGCGCGATGAACCGACGCGAATTTGTGCAAGGGTCCACGGTGTTGGCGGCGTGGGCGGCCGTGGCGGGAACGGGTCCGGCGGCGACGGCGGCAGAGCAGACGTCGCGGGCGGAGCGGAGATGCAAACTCGCGCTCACGCCGGGGAGCATCGGCGTGACGGTGCAGAGCCAGCGGGAATTGAACGAAATCGCGCAGCGGCACGGCTTCGAGGCGGTGGAACCGCGGCCGGCGGAAATCGCGGCGATGACGCCGGAGCAGATCGCGGAGACGCAGGCGGATCTGGGCGCGAAAAAACTGGTGTGGGCGGCGGCGGGTTCGCCGGTGGATTTCCGGAAGGACGAGGCGACGTTTCGCGCAGGGCTCGCGGAGCTGCCGAAGATCGCGGCGGGCTTGCGGCGCGCGGGTGTGCAACGGGTGGGAACGTGGCTCGGGCCGAGCAGCGATGAACTGACGTATCGCGCGAATTTCCGTCAACATGTGGCGCGGCTGGGCGAGGTGGCGCGGGTGTTGCGCGACCATGAACTGCGACTGGGGTTGGAATATGTGGGCACGCAATTGTTGCTCGTGGGGAAGCGCTATCCGTTCGTGCATACGCTGGCGGAGACGCGGGAGCTGATCGCGGAAATCGGCACGGGCAACGTGGGGCTGGTGCTCGACACGTGGCACTGGTGGACAGCGGGCGACACGGTGGCGGATTTGCTGACGCTCAAGAATGCCGAGGTGGTGAGCGTCGATTTGAACGACGCGCCCGCGGGCGTGTTGAAGGCGCAGCGGAAGGACAACGCGCGCGAGCTGCCGGCGGCGACAGGCGTGATCGAGGTCGCGGCATTTCTCGGTGCGCTGGTGACGCTGGGCTACGACGGGCCGGTGCGGGCCGAGCCGTTTAACGCGGCGCTAAACGCGCTGGAGAATGAGCCGGCCTGCGCGGCGGCGGCGAGGCGGAGGGCGGTGGGTTTGATCGGGGGGTGAGGGGGTTGTGTTGCACGGCGCAGTCGAATTCCGGGGCTTTCTCGGCCTGAAAATTCGCTATTCGCGAATGGCGAATGACGGTATGACGAAGTCGCAGGATGTCGTGGTCGCCCTAAAACTTTGTCTCGCCGGCACGGAGCGGTCGTTTGCTACCTTGGCTAAGGAATCGGGAATGAGTGCTTCGGAGGTGCATGGTTCCTTTTCGCGACTGGCGGAAGCTAAGCTGCTCGATGCGGACACGCGGACGATTTGGCGCAAGGCGCTGCTAGAGTTTCTTATTTACGGTGTGCCCCATGCGTTTCCGGTCCAGCCTCGAGAAGTGACGCGGGGCGTCGCTACTGCATGGGCGGCACCGGTGATGGCTGGAAAAGTCCAAGGCGGTGAAGAGTCGTCGCCGGTATGGCCCGACTCCGAGGGCACGCGGCAGGGGGTGGCGGTGGAGCCGCTTTACCGGAGCGTGCCGGTCGCGGCGAAAAACGATGCAAGTCTCTACGATTAGTTGGCGTTGATGGACGTGTTGCGAATCGGGCGGGCGCGGGAGCGGAAATTTGCGGAAAAGGAATTGGGTCGGCGCCTGAGCCATGGCTGAAATTCCGGCCGCCGCGATGAAGGCTGTTGCCGAGCGTCTCGACGCGCTGGGGTTGGATTATGCGTTTCTCGGAAGTGCGGTCGTGGGTCTGTTGCTCGATCATCCTGAGCTGTCGCCGGTGCGGCTACGGATGATGTGGATGTGGTGATCGAGGTGGTTTCGCGGGCGCGCTATGCTGCGGTCGAACGGAAACTGCGGGTATTGAAGTTTGATCACGACATGCGACCGGGTGCGTCGCGTTACCGGTGGGTCCTCGGCGGACTGACGGTGGACATCATGCCGGTGGACGGAGATTTTCTTGGGCTGAAGACGGCGTGGTTTCGGGGGGCGTTGGCCTCGGCGACGCTGCGGGTAGTGCGGGGTGGAGAGCTACGGGTGGTTTCACCGATAGGCTTTATCGCGACCAAATACGTGGTCTTTCTTGATCGCGGCGACGGTGATTACTACGCGAGTCACGATCTTGAGGACCTGCTCACTGTGATAGACGGACGTGAGCAAATCGATGCCGAGTTGGCTGGGGCCGAAGTCGGGTTGAGAACTTATGTGAGGCAAGCGATGGCTGAGCTGGTGGGCTCGGCGGACTTTATGGAAGCATTGCCGGGGCACTTGTCGGCTGACCGGGCGAGTCAGGGGCGTCTGCTCGGCCTGAGGAAAAAACTGCTGGGGATGGCGGGCGCGGGGTGAGGTGCAGGGACGGGTTAAGCTCCAAGGTTGAGGGACAGACTTTTTGGTCCTTTATTTGGGCTGAAGGAGTTTGCGCTTTTCGGTCTCGAATTCGGCCTCTGACGAGAGGCCTCGCTTCCTCAGATCATCGAGCTTGTTGAGTTCGGTGTAAGTGTCGGGTGGCTTTTCTTTTTTGATTTCGTCTTTGACCGATACCTTAACGTTTTGGTTAACTGTGACGTTCTGATCCACGTCCACAACATCGGGCCTCCCGATGGCGGGATCTCCCGGCTTTAGTGCACGAAAAGCAAGGTCGGCGCTGGTTGGATCGCGACCGAGTTCCCCCGGCCGAGCTTTGAAAGACACGGGCACCATCACTAATCCCTTAGCTGCACAAAAATCATTCGCATCTTTATAGACCTTGTTGCGCACGTCGTTAGTGGAAAATCCGCCGAATGCACTTGCTGAAACTGTGTAAGTATCCGAGCCGGCTGAGATGACACCAGAAGATGACGAGCAGCCCGTTAGTAATAGGAAAATACTAGAGAGGCATAGGTTAATTAAGTGTGCTGATTCCATGGTTTTATGTTCAGATTCTTATTTTAAAATAAAACGGGAAAGCAAGATTCAAGCAGTGCTGAATATGAAAGATATCACACGTTGACGCCGGACGATTGTCCGGCAGTTTGGTGGGATGAGCATCGCCTTTGTTTCTTCGCGGGAATTGTCCAAGCAGCCGGGGTTGGTGTTGCGGCGGTTGAAGCGCAACGGGGCGCAGATCATCACGCTGAATGGCGTGCCGGCGGCGACGTTGTTGCCGGCCTCGGGGCTCGGGATTGAGGCGGACTTGGATTTGATCCATCGCGTGCGGATGGGGCAGGCGCTGGCGGCGACGCAGGCGGAGGCGGCGCGCAACGGGTCGGATAATCTGACGATGGACGCCATCGATGCGGAGGTCGCGGCGGTGCGCGGCGAGGTGAAGAACAAGCGCACGGGTAAGAAATGAAACTCTGGGTGATCGACACGAACGTGCTCGTGTCGGCGGCGCTTACGCGGGGCGGGGTCTGCGACCGGCTCATGCGGGCGGCGCAGGAAGGACGATTCGGCCTGGCATGGAATGCGGCGATGTTGCGCGAGTATCGCGATGTGCTGCTGCGGCCGAAGTTTGGGCTGAATGTGCGGGTGGTGACGGAGGTGCTGGCGATATTTCGGCTTGATGGCTATCGCGAGGGCGAGGCGGGGGTGACGTTGCCTGATCCTGATGACGCGCCATTTCTGGCGGTGGCGTTGATGGCGGATCGCGTGCTGGTGACGGGGAATACGCGGCACTTTCCTGAAAAATCGCGAGGCGAGGTGGAGGTGTTGACGCCGGCTGAGGCGTTGGTGCGGCTAGGTGTTTAGAATCTATCCGAATGACTCATGCGCCCGTGGCCTGCCGACGAGCGGCAGCCCTACAGGAAAGATTATTCGGATAGGCTCTGCCTTCAGAAATATACTTTGTGATTCTCCTGAAACTTGGAGTTTTACCGTCAGCAACATGAGTCGGCTTGATCTTACTCCTCATTGGGAAGGTGCGGATACCCGCTATTTGGGTGCGCTCATTGTGGTGCTCGTGGGGATGACGGTGATTGCGCTCGGGCTGCGCGCGGCGGGTCGGTCGCAGAAGGGGCGGGCGCTGGCGAAGGATTTTGGGGAGCGCACGGTAGGGTGGTGGGTGCTTGTGCTGATTTTTATGCCGGCGGTGCTGGCGGGCGGGGGCGTGGTGCTGGCGGTTTTCGCGGTGACGGCGTTGTTGGCGTGGTATGAATTTGCCGGGTTGGCGGAAGGGGCCGCGCTGAAAGCGTGGGATTTGGTTTGGACGGCGCCGCTGGTGGCGGCGCATTTTTTGGCGGTGGGCGGAGTGCTGCCGGGCGCGGTGGTGATAGGGGATGCGGCGGCGCTGGTAGTGATCTTTGCGATGCGAAAGGATGCGCGGTGGCGGGCGCTGGGGTTTGGGTGCTGCGTGGTGGTGCTGAGTTTTGCGCCGGCGCTGGCGTTGAGGTTCGGCGCGCGGTGGTTGTTTTTCGCCATCGTGGTCGTGCAGGCGGGTGACGTGTTGCAGTATGCCTTTGGCAAGGCGTTCGGCCGGCGTCCGCTCGCGCCGTGGTTGAGCCCGAAGAAAACATGGGAAGGGCTGTTGGGCGGCGTCGCGGCGACGGCGTTA
>JACMRG010000234.1 GCA_014376585.1 Opitutaceae bacterium
CCCTCACCGCCGAACGCACCGGCCTCCTCGGCCGCGCTTATGTGGACATCGGCGGCATTCACGCGGCTGGCGACCGCTGGCTCGAAGCGACCGCCACCCAGCTCGACAACCTTGGCTTCGATCTCACCGTGGATCGCGACCCCGCCACCATGCCCCCGACCGCGCGCATCGACGCGCCCGTGCTCTATTTCGGCTGGTATACCGGCAACCTCAACGGCCCCTTCACCCCTCCCGAGTTTCGTTTTCCACCCGGCGCGATCGCCCTGCACATTCACAGCTACTCCGCGCAGACGCTGCGCTCGCGTTCTTCCGGTTGGGTCGGTCCGCTTTTGGCGCGGGGCGTGACCGCCACGATGGGCAACGTCTTCGAGCCTTACCTCGAACTCACGCACCAACCGCAGCTCTTTCTCAAAGCGCTCGCCCGCGGTGCCACGCTCGTGGACGCGGCCTACTACGCCCTGCCTGCGCTGAGCTGGCAGACCATCCTCATCGGCGATCCTCTCTACCGTCCGTTCACAGTCTCGCTCGACGAGCAGATGAATCATTTCGCCGCACTGCCTCCGCGCCTCGCCGGCTACGCGGCGCTCCGTCGCCTGCGTCAATTGGAAGCCACCCAACAACCCGCAGCAGCCCTCGCGCTCGCCCGTAAAACCCAGGGCGTTACGCCCAGCCTCCCCCTCGGCTACGCCCTCGCTGCGCGCCTCCGTGACTCCGGCGATCTCACGGGCGCCGCGCAAGCCCTCGGCTTCGCCTCCCTCCTACCCGCTTTTCAACCCGATGAGTGGGCCCTCGCCGAGGCCGCCGCGCAACTTCTTGCCACCGCCGGACGCCCCGCCCAGGCCGTCGATATCTACCTCGCCTTGTTCGCGACAAAAATCCTGCCCACGGAACTCCGCACCACCTGGCTGCCCCACGCCATCGAAACCGCCAAAGCCTCCAAGGATTTCAATCAAGTCCGCCTCTGGAATTCCGCCCTCGCCGAACTCACCCCGCCGCCCGCACCCACGGCACCGACGGCACCCGGCAGATAATAACTCGGCACCGTCTCCGGACAAAACTTATGCCGACGGCTGCAAGTTTTTAGACTGTGGGCGGATTGAGGTAGCGCCGCAACCTCTGGGCGCGGCCGATCCGTGAAAATCGCCCCAACCCGTCGGGCTCGAAGGTCCAAGCTCCTCTCTACCGCCGGCTAAATCCGCGCACAAAAAAGCCCGCCACGAAATGCGCAGCGGGATTTTTAAAGCGAAAAAACTCGCGAGACGGTGCCTTACTTGGCGGGCGGCTTCGGCGCAGGGGCCGCCGGGGCCGGAGCGCTGGCCTTGATGTCGAGCAGCTCGATTTCGAAAATCAAAGTCGATGAGGGCGGGATGTTGCCGCGCGCGTCGTCGCCGTAGGCGAGCTGTGGTGGGACGTAGAGCTTGATCTTGCCGCCCTTGTTCAACTTCTGCAGGCCCTCGGTCCAGCCCGGGATCACTTGGTCAAGTTGGAACTCGGCGGGTTCGTTGCGCTGCACGGAGCTGTCGAAAACGGTGCCGTCGATGAGCGTGCCGGTGTAATGCACCTTCACGGTCTCCGTGGTCTTCGGGGCCGCGCCGTCACCCTGCTTCACGATCTCGTAGCGGAGGCCGCTGGGGAGTTCGACGATGGCCTTGTTTTCTTTGAGCTTCGCGAAGTATTCAGAGCTCTGCTTCATGCCTTCCGCCTTCAGTTTGCCCATATAGGCGTCCTGCTTCTTCTTCATGAATTCGTCCATTGCGGGACCGATCTTTGGCAGGTCGTAAGGCGAATCTTTACCCGCGATCGCGGTGCCCATGCCCTTGAGGAGCGCCTGAATTTCAGCCGCGCTGAAACCGAGCTCGGACAGGCCGACGCGCTTGCCCATGAACCAGCCGAATTCTTCGACGAGCTGGGCCTCGGTGAACACCGGGGCCGCGGGGGCGCCGGCGGCGGGAGCGGCCGGCTGGCCGGGAATATTGAGCTTAACCTCCTGGGCTTGGATCGCGGCGGCGGTGCCGAGCGCAAGCAGGGAGAGCGTGAGAGCAGACTTGAGTTTCATGGGTGGGTTATAGGAGAGCCTTGATGGAAACGGGGACGGCCGGTTTGTGCCGTAAAACTTTTTGATGTGCCTGTGCGCCGCCCCGAATGCAACCAATTACTCCCCGCTTGTGTCTCCCTCCGCCCACCGCCACGTTTTTCCTCCCAACCATGACTCCCGATCAATTTTGGACCAGCCAGGACGGCCAGATCCTTACCGTTAAAAATAAGGACGAACGCTCCGCCACCCTCACCCTCGCTTTTTGGCCCCGGAACCCCGCCGAGTTCGAGACCATCAAGGCCCACCTCGCCGAACTGAAGTTCACCGAGCGCAGCTCCCTCGCCCGCATCGGTATCGAGATGATCCTGCAAGGCCCGCCCGTCATCGACGGCAACCGCATCGTCCTCGTCGCCGACGCCTTCATTTACGACCAGAGCTTCCCCAACGCCCCCTATTGGAAAAAGCTCCTCCGCCCCGGCGTCCCCGTCGGCCGCCTTTTCTACGCCCCCGCCGCCGCCAAACTCTCTACCGCCGAGATCTGGGCCGCCATCCAGGCCAACGAACTCAAGCTCCCCAACACCATCTCCATCGATTCCCGGGGCCGCGTTTTCCTCACGCCGCACCAGGTCAACTACACCCTCACCTCCAAACTCACTCGCCTCAACTTCGAGCACATCGTCTCCGGCAACGCCGGCCGCTCCTTCATCGACAAGGTCCAGGTCCGGCACGAGGCCTCCCCGCTCACCATCGCCCCCCACTGCGGCGTCCTCACGAGCTGCTCCATGTATCTGAAAGAGCACTATGTCGTCCTCAATCAGGGCGAGGGCAACTTTGGCCTCCACACCAGTGCCATCCTGCTCGATCCGATCAAAACCTTCGGCACGAACATCATGCTGGAAATCTACAACACCGGCGACCAGCCCGTGGTGAATCCCATGGTTTCGGTGGACATCTTTCGCGCCCCTTCCTTCACCGACCCCGAATTCAAAACTCTTACCAAAAAACGCCAGCGCCTCCTCGGCACCGCCACCGAGCTCTTCAAGTGCCTCGATGACAATCCGCCCCGCGAGACCGCCGAAGCCCGCCCGAAAACCAAGATCACCGTCCGCGGCCAGAGTGGCAGCATGGAGAATCGCAGCGTCGCCGTCCGCGCCAACGACGACCTCAAAAAATTCCTCGAAGGCGAAGCCTGCCCCGTCGGCAGCCGCACCATGATCCAAGCCCTCGATGCCGCGCCGCCCGACGCCGACACTCTCATCGTCGATCACTTCCCCGATCTCCTCGAACACATCGAACTCCTCACCCGCCTCGGCGACGTGAAACTCAAGCGCATCATCTTCCGCAAAGCCTCCCGCACTCACGGCTACTTTCTCTCCAGCAACGCCCACGCGCGCCTCGACACCTTCGACGCCATCGGCGTGCGCGTTTACTGGTATGACGAGTCCACCAAAGAACTCTACGCCCACGTCTATAAAAAGAACCACGGCTTTTTCGTCCGCGAGGAGCTCACCCGCAAATTCCAGGAAACCACCATCATCGCCTTCTACGGCTCCGCCTTCAGCCTTGAGCCCGCCGACACCGCGCGCATCACCGGCCTCGTCGAGCAGCTCACCGGCTTCATCGGCCCCAACGTCGGTGTCCTCACCGGCGGCGGCGGCGGCGTCATGCGCCTCGCGACCGACCTCGCCCGCAGCAAAGGCGCGCTCACCGGCGCCTGCTTTCTCGAACTCGAAGCCCAGCCCCCCGAACTCGGCGTGGATTTCTTCAACACCTTCCAAGAGAGCTCGCGCCACTTTCGCCAAAAATGGTTCGAAGCCGCCGATTTCTGCATCTTCAACGTCGGCGGCGTCGGCACCCTCGAGGAAATCGGCATCGAGATGTGCAACCTGAAACTCGGCATCCGCCCGCGCGTGCCCTACGTGTTTTTCAATTCCAAATTCTGGGGCGACCTCCGCGCCCAAATCCAGACGATGATCCAGACCAAACGCGCCCCCGCCTGGATCGCCGACTACATCCTCTTCACCGACGACCCCGCCGAAGTCGTGGCCTTCTACCGCAAGAAACTGCAGGTGCTTTAAGCGCTCCTCGTAGCAACAAATTTATTTGCGACCAGCGCCCATTCCAAAGTCGTCACCACCTCCGAGCCTGTCATGAAAGAGTGCTGCCCTTGCTGCACGTCCAAGACATTGGAGAAACTTGGTGCTGATGAAATTTGTCCCGTCTTTTTTTGGCATGACGACGGTCAAAATCATAGCAGCGCCGATGAAATTTGGGGCGGCCCCAACGAACTGCTCAGCCTAACCGCAGCGCGTATCAATTATCGGCATTTCGGACCCATTAGCTCAAATTGGATTTCCCACGTTCGCCCCCCAAAGACAACGAGTGTTAGCACCCGTTTCTAACCGCCGTTCCGTTCTGGCCAATTCACGAATTCCACTCAGTTTTTCCCCATGACCGCCCAATACGCCGAGATGACCCGTGCCGCGCTCACCCTCAGCACCGATGAAAAACTTTCTTTCGCCGAGCAACTCGTGGCCGTGGCCGGATCCGAAACTTCCCCTGAGCACGAGGCTGCTTGGCAGACCGAGGTTCAACGACGGCGTGAAGAAGTCCTCTGCGGAAAAGAGAAGTTGGTGCCCGGCGATGAGGTCGAGCGGTCGCTTGATCGTCTGTTGGGATGAAGGAAATCGCCTATTACCCGGCTGCCCAAGCGGAGATCGAAGCCGAAGTGTTGTATTGTGAAAACGAACGCCCTCGAGCGGGTGCTCGTGTTCGAGCTGACCTCGCAAAATCCATTTTATCCGTAAGGCAGTTTCCCGGTATAGGCCGCAATGCCCCCAGTGGAGTCCGGCGTATCGTCACACGCAGCTATAAATTCATCGTTCACTACGAACTCATCACCGACGAGATCGTCGTTTGGGCACCATCTCACCCCGCCCGCGCGCCCGGCTTCTGGCTCACCCTTCGCGCCTCCTATTTTTTTTGATGTCTCCTTTCCCTCGCTCCCTCCTCGTCGTCGGCTCCGGCGGCCGCGAACACGCGCTAGTCCGCGCCCTCCTCGCGTCGCCCGCTGCGCCCCGCGTCGTCTGCGCCCCCGGCAACGCCGGTATCGCCGCGGAGGTCCCGTGCTTTCCCATCGCCGCCGACGATGTCCCCGGCCTCGTCGCCCTCGTGCAGCGTGAGCACATCGCCTTCGTCGTCGTCGGCCCGGAGGTCCCACTCTCTCTCGGACTCGCCGACCGACTGCGCGCTTTGGGCGTCCCCACCTACGGCCCCGGTGCCGACGGCGCCCGCCTCGAAGCCTCCAAGATTTTCACCAAGGAAATTCTCCTTAAGCACCGCATCCCCACCGCGCCCGCCGCCTTCTTTAGCGAGATCAAGCCGGCCCTCGCTTATATGCGCACGCGCTCGATTCCCATCGTCGTAAAAGCCGACGGCCTCGCCGCCGGCAAAGGCGTCATCGTCGCGCAGTCGATCGCCGAAGCCGACGCCGCCGTCCGCGAAATGCTCGCCGGCGACAAATTCGGCTCCGCGGGTCGCCAGCTCCTCATTGAGGACTGCCTCTTCGGCGAAGAAACCTCCATCCTCGTCGTCGTCTCCGGCCGCGACTACGTCATCCTTCCCACTTCCCAAGACCACAAACGCATCGGCGATGGCGATACCGGGCCCAACACCGGCGGCATGGGCACCTACTCTCCCGCCGAGGTCGTCACGCCCGGGTTGCTCGCACGCATCGAAAACGAAATCGTGCGCCCTTCCGTCAACGCCATCGCCGACGAAGGCATCGCGTTTTGCGGCACGCTCTTCGTTGGCATCATGCTCACTCCCACCGGCCCGAGCGTGATCGAATACAACACCCGCTTCGGCGACCCCGAAACCCAGGTCGTCCTCCCGCGCCTCACTACCGATCTCCTCACCCTCCTCTGGGCCGCCGCCCTCGGCCAACTCTCCTCCGTCGGCCCGCTCGCCGTAAAATCCGACTACGCCGTGTGCGTCGTCATCGCCGCCCGCGGCTATCCCGACGCCTACCCGAAAGGCGACGTCATCACTCTGCCTCCCGCCTCCTCCCTCCCACCTTCCACTTTCATCTACCACGCCGGCACCGTGCTCAACTCCGCCGGCCAACTCGTCACCAACGGCGGTCGCGTCCTCGGCGTCACTGCACTTGCTCCCACCCTACGCGCCGCTGCCGACCGCGCCTACGCCGCCTGCGACCAAGTCCAGTGCCCCACCAAATATTTCCGCCGCGACATCGGCGCCCGCCAACTCAACCGCCGATGAAATCCGCCTCGTTCCTCTTTCTCTTAATCTCAATCCTTCTCCCGTTTCTTGCCCCCGCGCTGTCCGCCGCCCCGCTCACGCTCGATCTCGGCAGCGGCCTCGCTTACCACCGCGCC
>JACMRG010000235.1 GCA_014376585.1 Opitutaceae bacterium
CGGCGGCTTTCCACGGGAGAATGGCGCTGACGTGCGCGCGCCGGTAGGCCTCGAGTGCGCTGGCGGAGCGGAGCACGGCCTGCCACTGGGCGGTGTCGATGGCGCCGCCGACGTCGGAGGCGTTGGGCAGGAGGATGTGGTATTTAACATCGAGGATACGGGTAGCCTTGTCGGCACGTTCGATGAATTTCCCAAATTGAATGAACTCCCAGCCCTCGCTGCGGGAGTAGGTGGCGTCGGTAAGCCCTTGGAAGAGATGGGAGGCCTGCTTGATGCGGGCGAAGAATTCGTGCGGGCCCGCGGCCCAAACGTCGGTGGTGTTCTGCGACTTCAGGTAGAGATAGAGTTCGTTGAGCGTCTCCCACATCTCGGCGGAGATCTGGTCGCGGATCATGCGGGCGTTTTCGCGAGCGGAAAAAACGCACGCCAGAATCGAACTCGGGTTGCGGAGATCGAAGGCGAGGAACTCGGTGACGGTGCGGCTATTGGCCGTTTTGTAGTGCTCGGCGAAGAGGTCTTCTTCGCCGGAGCTGAGGATGATAGAGTCCCAGTGTTCCTTGAGCTTGGCGTCGTTGAGGCCTTGGAAATCGAGAAGGAACTGGAGGTTCACCTCGAGGAGGCGGGCGATGTTCTCGGCGCGCTCGATGTAACGGCTCATCCAATAGAGCGAATGCGCCACACGGGACAGCATCACATTGGTCTGCGGACGAGTGGGGGGAAGTTTGGCGACGGGCACGGGAAGAATTTTGGATTTTTGAATCTCGGTTTTCGATTGGCCGGGGCGTATGGGCGCGGGCGGGGCGCCCACGCTCCAACGACTATTCGTTGCCCTGCAGGACCCAGGTGTCTTTTGATCCGCCGCCTTGGGAGGAGTTGACCACGAGCGAGCCCTTGCGCAGGGCGACGCGGGTGAGGCCACCGGGGGTGACGGTGATCTTTTTGCCGTAGAGAATGTAGGGGCGGAGATCGATGTGGCGGCCTTGGAGTTCGCCTTCGCAATACGTGGGTGAGCGGGAGAGGGCGATGGGGTCCTGGGCGATGAAGTTGCGCGGGTTGGCGGCGACTTGGGCGCGGAAGCTCTCGCACTCTTCCTTGGTGGAGGCGGGGCCGATGAGCATGCCGTAACCGCCGGCTTCGTTGGCGGACTTCACGACGAGCTTGGAAATATTTTCGAGGATGAATTTCCGGTCCAGCGGCTCGGAAGCGAGGTAGGTGTTGACGTTGGAAAGAAGGGGTTCTTCGCCGAGGTAATATTTGATGATCTTCGGGACGTAGGCGTAGATGACCTTGTCGTCGGCGACGCCGGTGCCGATGGAGTTGGCGAGAGCGACATGGCCGGCGCGAGCGGCGCCGACGAGGCCGGGGACGCCGAGCATGGAGTCGGGGCGGAAGACGCTGGGATCGAGGAAGTCGTCGTCGATGCGGCGGTAAATGACGTCCACCTGCACGAGGCCGGCAGTGGTGCGCATGAAAACCTTGCTGTCGCGCACGACGAGGTCGCGACCCTCGGCGATGGGGATGCCCATCTGGCGGGCGAGAAACGTGTGCTCGAAGTAGGCGCTGTTGTGAACGCCGGGCGTGAGGAGGACGACGTTGGGCTTATCCGTGCGGTCGGTCGCGAGGTAGAGGAGCGAATCGAGGAGCGCCTCGCCGTAGGTCTCCACGGGGCGGACGCCGTAGCTGGAAAATAGGTTGGGAAACGCGCGGCGCATCGCGACGCGGTTTTCGAGCATGTAGGAGGCGCCGGATGGACACCGCAGATTGTCTTCAAGGACGAGGTAGTTGCCAGCGTGGTCGCGGATGAGATCGGTGCCGCAGATGTGAACGTAGATGTCGCGAGGGACATTGAAGTTCATGAACTCGCGGCGGAAATGTTTGGCGCCGAGGATGAGGGCGGCGGGGATGATTTTGTCCTTTAGAATCTTCTGCTCGTGGTAGAGGTCGTGCAGAAAAAGATTAAGGGCGGTGATGCGCTGGATCAGGCCGGCCTCGAGCTTACACCATTCGGCGCCCGGGATGATGCGCGGGATAAGATCGAAGGGGAAAATGCGCTCGGTGCCCTCGGAGTCGTTGTAAACGGTGAACGTGACGCCGCGGCGGAGAAACGCGAGATCGACGGCGGCGCGGCGCTGGTTGAAATCGGCCTCGGGGAGCGTCGAGAGACGTTCGGAGAGGCGGCGATAATGGGGGCGGACGGTTTGGCCGCCGGGCTCGAACATTTCGTCGAAGAATGCGCCGGAGTCGTAAGTGGTGCTGATGAGCGACACGGGTATGGGTTTGGTTTGCTGGCGTCTCCTGAGCAAGTCCTTTGCCAGCGGAGGGTGCGGCCCGGCAAACGAACCGGCCAAGGGAAAAATAAAAACCGCCGATGCGGAAAATCGCGTCGGCGGCGGTTTGATCACTGGCGCGGGGCCAGTCGAATTGTCGGGATGTTTTACGGTTTGCCGCCGGGCGGCATGAACTGGCTGATGTCGAGTTTTAGAAAGTTCGCGATGCCCATGCCGTAGGCAGGATCTGCGCGGAAGAAGTGGCAGATCGCGCGGAATTGAATCTCCTGCGGCACGCCGGTGATGTGGCGGCCGATGTTGCCGATGAGGCGCTCTTTGGCGTCGGGCGTCATCAGGCGGAACAGGTTGCCGGCCTGCGTGTAGTCGTCGTTGCCGTCGCGGTGATTGTAGCGCGCGGCGTCGCCGGAGATTTTGAGCGGGGGCTCGGCGAAGGCGGGGCATTCGGTGGGACCGCCGCGGGTGTTGGGCTCGTAGTTGACGGAGCCGCCGCCGTTGCCGTCGAAGCGCATCGCGCCGTCGCGGTGGTAGTGCATGACCGGGCAGCGCGGGGCGTTGACGGGGAGCGACTGGTAGTTGACGCCGAGGCGGTAGCGCTGGGCGTCGGGATAGGAAAGGATGCGGGCCTGGAGCATCTTGTCGGGCGAGTGGCCGATGCCGGGGACGATGTTGGCGGGCGTGAAGGCGGCCTGCTCGACCTCAGCGTGATAGTTCTGGGGATTGCGATTCAGTTCGAGGACGCCGACGTCGATGAGTGGGTAGTCGGCATGCGGCCAGACCTTGGTGAGGTCGAAGGGGTTGACCTTGTAGCCATCGGCGGCGGCCTCGGGCATGATCTGGACGGCGAAGCGCCAGCGGGGGAATTTGCCGTCGGCGATGGAGTGGAAGAGATCGGCTTGGGCGGACTCGCGGTTTTGGCCGACGATCTGGGCGGCTTCCTGGTCGGTGAAATAGGTGATGCCCTGGAGGGATTTGAAATGGAACTTCACCCAGTAGCGCTCGCCGATGGCGTTGATGAAACTGTAGGTGTGCGAACCGAAGCCGTGCATCTCGCGGTAATTCCGCGGAATCCCGCGTTCGCTCATGAGGATGGTGACTTGGTGGAGCGACTCGGGGGAGAGGGACCAGAAATCCCAGGCGGCGACGTTGCTGCGGAGGTTGGTCTGCGGGTCGCGCTTCTGGCTATGGATGAAGTCGGAGAATTTCAGCGGATCGCGGACGAAAAAGACGGGGGTGTTGTTGCCGACGATGTCCCAGTTGCCTTCCTCGGTGTAGATCTTGAGGGCAAAGCCGCGCGGGTCGCGCTCGGCGTCGGCGGCGCCCTTTTCACCGGCGACGGTGGAGAAGCGAAGGAACGTCTCGGCGGCGGTGCCGACCTTGGCGAAAATTTTGGCGCGCGAATATTTCGAGATGTCATGGGTGATGGTGAGCGTGCCATAGGCGCCGGAGCCCTTGGCGTGGACGACGCGCTCCGGGATGCGCTCGCGGTTGAAGTGGGCCATCTTCTCGATGAGCCAGAAGTCCTGCATGAGGACCGGGCCGCGTGGGCCGGCGGTGAGGGTGTTCTGGTTGTCGGCGACGGGAGCGCCGGCCGAGGTGGTGAGGAGGGGAGTGTTTTGCGACATGATGAGAAGGAGGGGGCGAGGCGGTTGAAAGGTGGGAACTTCCGAGAATATCAGCTGGTGCGATAGGCGAGAAATACTACTTTGGTCTTTCAGTAATAGGAACCGACTATGGAGCTGCACCAACTTCGCTACTTTCTCGCCGTCGCGCGCACGCGTAATTTCAGTAGGGCGGCGGAGCAGTGCCGCGTGGCGCAGCCGTCGTTGAGCCAGCAGATCATGAAGCTGGAGGGCGAACTGGAGGAGCGGCTGTTCGAGCGCAACAAGCGGGCGGTGTCGCTCACGCCGGCGGGGGAAATGTTCCGGCAGCACGCGGAGCGGGTGCTCGACGAAGTGGAGCAGGCGCGGGACAAGATGCGTGAAGTGGGCGGATTGCTGCGCGGACGCGTGGCGCTGGGGGCGTTGCCGACGATCGCACCGTATTTTTTACCGACGCGGCTGCGGGCGTTTGCGGCCA
>JACMRG010000236.1 GCA_014376585.1 Opitutaceae bacterium
GACGCCGTTATCGATGCCCTTCAGCCAGCGGTCGAACCAGCGGAGTTCGAAGGCGGCGCGGTCGAGGGCGGCGTCGGGCGTGAACTGGGCTTCGCCGGCGTAGGTGAGGTGTTCGGAGCTGTGAATCCACGGACCGACGATGAGGCGCTGGAGACTTTTTTTGGCCTTGGTGAGTTCGACGAAGTTGAGATTGGCGACGGAGGTGCCCCACGAATCATACCAGCCGGTGACGTGATAAACGGGGATGTCTTTATACTCGGCGAGGTGGTCCACGACGCTGGAGCCGCTGTTTTTCCAGAAGTCGTCGTAGGCGCCGTGGCTCATCGCTTCGATGAGCCAGGCTTCGTAGTCGGGGGCGAATTTGAGCGGGGTGGTGCCGGCGCGGAGCGGTAGGTTGCGGGCGTATGCTTGGACGTGTTCGCCGAGAGTGACGAGGGCGGGGGCAGCGAGGGGATCGGCGGCGGCGCGGGTGGCGGCGGGGAGGGCGTCGGGCGTGCCGGTGGCGTTGCCGAGGGTGAGAACCCAGTTGAGCCAGCGGAGCTCGAAGGCGCCGTGGTGGCGGACGCCGTAGAGGCCGAAGTTGGACATGGCGTTGCGCGGGATCATCGCCTTCACGTGGGGCGCGCCGGCGATGGCGAGGGCGTGCTGGGTGGCGGCGTTGTAGGAGCTGCCGATGGTGCCGATGCTTTGGTCGGACCACAGTTGGTCGCCGATCCATTTGGCGGTGTCGAAGCCGTCGTTGGGGTCGTCGGCGATGGGGCGCCAACGGCCTTCGGAGCGGTAGCGGCCGCGCACGTCTTGCGAGATGACGATGTAGCCGCGCGGGACGAAGATTTTGGCGGCGGCGACGTCGGCGTCTTTGTTGTAGGGGCCGCGGACGAGAATCACGGGGAAGCGGCCGGCGGTCGCGACGCCGCGGACGGTGGGGCGGTAGATATCGGTCGCGAGGCGCACGCCGTCGCGCATGGGGAGCATGACGTTTTTGCTCGCGACTATGTCGTCGGGCAGGGCCGAGGGCTGAATGGCCGGAGCGGCTACGGCGACGGCGGGCGTGGGGGCGGGGGCTTGGGCGAGGATCGGAGCGGTGGCGAGGAGACCGGCGAGGGCGAGGAGTAGCGGGCGCGGGAAGCGGAGGAATTGCATGGCGAGCGGAGGGAGGAGTGGGAGGCAAAGCCCCGGGGAACAGAAGTCAAAAGCAGGGGACGACCGGGCGGTAGCGTCGGACGAGGGAGGGAATTGAAATCGCGTTGCGAGGGGCGGTGCTGGGAGTCCGGGTTCGTTTATTCCGCCTTCGGGCGGATGGTTTTTCGGATTCCGCCTGAAGGCGGGACTGCGAACTCGGAGGCTCGGTGGAAGAACCTGCACGAATTTAATCACCCGTCTGCCACCCCTCTGCCGACCCCCCTTGACGACTTTGGTATGGTTCGCGTTCGACAGGCTCGCACCTCCCGTGCTGGCTTTGCGACCCGCTCATGCAATCTCCCGTCCTCACGACCATCGCTGTCACCGGTTTCACCGTCGCGTTTTTCCACGCGGCGATTCCGACGCACTGGCTGCCGTTTGTGCTCGTGGCGCGGGCGCGGGGTTGGGGCCGGGCGAAGACGTTGCTCGTAACGGTATTCGCGGGGTTGGGGCACGTGGCGCTGACGACGTTGCTCGGTCTGGCCATCGCGTGGTTCGGCTTTCAGCTTGATGAACACGTGGGCGAAAAATTCACCTGGATCGTGGGCGGGCTGCTGATCGCGGTGGGGTTGTTTTACTTCTGGCAGCAGGCGCGGGGCGGCGGCGTGCGGCATCATCATCTGCTCGGCGGCCAACACCAGCCGAGTCCGAAGTGTGGGCACGAGCACGAGGAGAAGCACAGCCATTGGGACGTGGAACTGCAGGAGAGCCCGCTAGCTTCTCGGAAGGCGGGCGACTGGGCGGCGATCAGCGGACTGTTCGTGATGCTCACGCTTTCTCCGTGCGAGGTGTTTTTACCCGTCTATTTGTCGGGCGTGCAGTTCGGGTGGCGGGGATTTTTTGTGCTCAGCGGCATCCTTGCGGTGGCGACGTTGCTGGGGATGGTCCTCTTCACCTGGCTGACGCTGCTCGGTCTGGAAAAATTTGAGGTGAAAAATTTCGAGCGCTATGAGGCTGCGCTGCTCGGGGCGATTTTTACGGTGCTCGGGGTGCTGATGCTGGTGTTGAAGCACGAGCATTGAGCGGGGCGGAGGCTGGCGGCGTCCGCGAGCCGGCCGCCTTGTGCGGGCTTATTTCTTTTTTTGGGGGGGAAGGGAGAACTTGATGACGGGATCGGCGGGCGCGGAGGCTTTTTTCTCAGCGGTGGTGAGCGGCGCGGGCGTGAGCGTGGAGGTGCCCGGGGCGGCGCCTACGGGGGTGGGGCTCGAAAAGGCGGGGCCGCCGGGAGGCAGGGCGGTGAAGCCGCGCTCGATGAGTTCGATGGTCTTCAGGTCGCGGGTGCGGCCCTTGTCGATCGCGCCCTTGGGGCCGAATGAGCCCATGATCACGACGATGAGGCGGCGGCCGTTGCGAAGGGCGGTGGCGCTCAGGCAGTAGCCGGCGCCCACGGTGTAACCGGTTTTGAGGCCGTCCACGCCGTTCACTTTGCCGAGGAGTTTGTTGTGGTTCTCCATGTGCTGCGGACCGCCGGGACGATTGTCGCCGAAGTCGCGCTCGCGGACGGAGGTATAGGTGAGCACGTCGGTTTTTTGGAGCAGGTAACGGCAGAGGAGGGCGAAGTCGCGGGGTGAAGTCAGATCGCCGTCTTCGATGCGACGGCTGGTGGGTGGCAGGCCATGGGGTGAACGGAAGGTGGTGTGCGTCATCCCGAGGCTGCGGGCCTTGGCGTTCATGAGATCGACGAAGGCACTGACAGAGCCGGCGGCGTGGCGCGCGAGCGCGTGAGCGCAGTCGTTGGCGGACTGGATCATCATGGCGTAGAGCATTTCCTCGACGGTGAATTGCTCTTTTTCCTTCAGGAAAACCTGGGTGCCACCGATACCCGCGTCGGCCGCGTCGGCCGTGACAACCGTGCTGAGGGTCAGTGATCCCTCGGCCAGTTTATCGTGGAGCACGGCGAACGTCATCAGCTTGGTCATGCTGGCGGGCGGGGTGACGACGTCGGGATTGTTTTCGAAGAGGATGTTGCCGGTGGCGGCGTCCATCACGATGGCGCCCTTGTAGGAGCCGAGCTCGCTGGCGTCGGGGCGGGTGGGCTTGGCCCGGGTGGCGGCGGCCAGGGGTGCGGCAAGCGCGAGGGTGATGAGAACGAGACGCGGGAAAATCATTTCGACAGCGAGAAAGATTCTCCCGGCGGTGCGAGCGAAAAGCGGGCCGGCGCGGGAATCCCGGGCGCCGTTCGGTTGGAGAAAAGCAGGGAGCATCGCTGGCGGTGCGCCCGGGCCAAGGCGCAAGCTCAGGCGGTCGAGCGACGTTGGTAGAGAATCAGGGGGACGACGACCAAGACCATGAGGCCGAGCGCGACGTAGAGAACGAGGCGCAGCGCGCGGTCGCGCTGGAGTTCAAGTTCCCGGGCGTGAAGATCGGCGGACTGGACGTTTTTTTCGAGCATGAGCCGGCTGATGGCTTCGCGTTGGCGCTCGTGTTCGTAGCGCGCCTGAATTTCGGCCGCCTGGGCGCGCGTGCGTTCGCCGCCGAGGGCGTCGCGCTCGGTGGTGGCGAGGCGCTGGAGCCTCAGGGCTTCGGAAAATTCGCCGCGGGCCTCGTGCACGAGGACGGATTCCTCGTGGAGTTTGGCGAGGAGTTCGTGGCCGCCGATTTCCGCGGCGAGGGGACGGGCCGCGGTGAGTTGGGCCAAAGCCTCGTCGAGCCGGCCCATCAGACGGAAGACGCGGGCGAGTTCGCGGTGGGAATTAACCTGACCGCGGCGATCCTGAGTTTCGGTCCGCATGGCGAGCACGCGCTGCTGGGTCGCGAGGGCCTTGGGCAGATTCTGCTCGGCTTCCTCGACGTTGGCGATGTTCACGAGGGCGTTCGCGGGCGTCCGGGCAGTGCCGTTTTTGCTGAGAGGTTCGTAGGCCAGTTCGAAGTTTTTCCGGGCGGCGACGAGGTCGCCGTTTTGGAGGGCGATGTTGCCGAGGGTGGTAAGGGCGTTGGCGCGCTCGCGCTCGAAGCCGCCGCGCTCGGCGATTTGGAGGGCCTCGGCGCAGTAATCGCGGGAGCGGATCAGGTCCCCCATGGCGTGATAGATGACGCCGATCATACGGAGGAGCGCGGAGCGCCGGCGTTCGTCGGG
The DNA here is from genome assembly GCA_014376585.1 of Opitutaceae bacterium. Classification (GTDB taxonomy): domain Bacteria; phylum Verrucomicrobiota; class Verrucomicrobiia; order Opitutales; family Opitutaceae; genus Tous-C4FEB. The sequence goes on from JACMRG010000236.1 coordinate 4,259, forward strand.
ATATTTTTCACTAAGGCGTAGTCCGCGCTGGGCGTATTCGAGAGAGGTAGGCAGCACGCCGAGCAGCCAGTAGTCGTAGGATATCTGCCAGAGAAAACCGATCTGATCGCCCGGATTTTTGTTTTCGTCGGCGAGGGCGAGGCCGGCTTTGCAGGCGGCGATGGCTTCGGTAAACCGGGCGCGGGTGTAAAGGGCGTCGGACTGTTTACGGTGTTCCGCGATGGCCTGCTGATAAGGCGTGAGGGGAGTGTTGGGCTCGAGGAGAGTGAAGGGACCCGACGACTGCCCCCGCGCGCCGGTGACGGCGAGGGTGATAAGGAGAAGCGGGACCAAACACGGGCGCATCGCGTCGAGAAAAAGGCTGCACCCAAGGGAGGCAAGTGGTGAATATTCCGGTTGCGGAAGGGATACAGCAGGGCGTCGGCGTGAGTTTTTGGCCGTGCGGACTTTCTTAAATTCCTCGGCTGGACTGATGAGGTCGGGCGCGGAGCGACGGATAAGACGCGTCGTTGGTGACGTGGTCATCGTCCGGTCAGATTGGGATAACCAAGGCCGTGGGTCTGCCGTTTGGGTGCTGCGAAGGCCCAGTTACGGAGCGAGTGGTTCGCCGCCGAGAACTTTGTCGCCCTCGCGGCGCCAGCGATAGACGAGCGGGGCCTTGGTGCGGTCGAGCTGTTTGTAGAGTGCGGGGTCGGCGCGTTTGAGAAGCTCAAGTTCGGTGAGGCCGGCGGCGTCGCAGTTGAGGAAGCGGGCGTAGGGTTTGAAATGCTCGGGGCGGCCGATGATGCGGGAGAGGTCACCGGCGGGGAGGGGCGGCGCGTGGCGGTCGAGGGCGAAGAAAGCGTAGGGCAGGCTGCGTAAGTCGATGCCGGCGCGCTGGCCGAATTTCACCCAGTCGGGCGTGGCGAAAATCTCCGAGGGCGGCGGGGCGAAGAAATGGCACCAGTCGCGCGCGTGTTCGGGCGCGAAGACGCCGCAGGCTTGGGCGTGGGTGCAGGGGGCGATGATGGAGAATTCGGTGCGGAGCGTCTCGCGGATGGCGCCGAGCTGGCGGCTGACGACGTGGGTGCCGGGCTCGACCCAGATGACGGCTTCGGCACGGGCGA
>JACMRG010000237.1 GCA_014376585.1 Opitutaceae bacterium
GTCGAGCGTGCGCGTGGAGTGACCGACTTTGAGGCCGCAGTCCCAGAGGAGATAGAGGATTTCCTGCGTGAGGTGCTCTTGGAGCGGCTTGGCCTGGGCGGGTTTGGTCTTCGCGGGGAAGAGGAACATCACGTCGATATCGCTCCACGGGGCCAGTTCGCCGCGGCCGTAACCCCCGAGAGCGATCAAGGCCACGGGCATGGGCAACGGGCCGTGGAGGCGGATAAACGAGGCGACGGCGTAGTCGAAAAGCGCGACGAGCAGTTCGTCGAGCGTGGCCGAGCGGGCGCGAACCACGGTGAGACCGGTGGCGCCGGCGTTGTGAAGGACGCGGAGGGCGACTTGCTCCGATTTAAGGTAGGCCTTGGCTGCGGCGAGACGTTCGGGCGCGGGCACATCGCCGGTGAAGGCAAGGATTTCACTGGCGGGCTCGGTCGGGCGAGGGGGCATGGAGCGGAGACATTGGAGCTGAAAACAGTTCCGCGCAAAGCGCGAAAAATCGCCGGTGTAGACAGCCTGAAAAACGGCATTGCGGGAGGCGGAGCGGCGCGGTTTTCTGGCGGATTCCGAAACCGACACGAACCCGAACCATGGCTGACATCACCAAGAGCTACGAATCCCGCGACGTTGAGCAGAAATGGTATGCCGCCTGGCAGCAGGCCGGCTGCTTCGCGGGCAAAGTGCTGCCCGATCGTCCCGCCTACAGCATCGCGATCCCGCCGCCGAATGTGACGGGCGTGCTCACGATGGGCCACGTGCTCAACAACACGATTCAGGACATTCTCGTCCGTCGCGCGCGCCTCGAAGGCAAGTCCGCCATGTGGCTCCCCGGCACCGATCATGCGGGCATCGCCACGCAGACCGTGGTTGAGCGTCAATTAAGGAAGGAAAAGAAAACGCGCCACGATTTCGGACGCGAAAAATTTATCGAGAAAGTGTGGGAGTGGAAGGAGGAGAAAGGCGGCATTATCCTCGAACAGCTGCGGCGGCTCGGCGCGTCGTGCGACTGGGATCGCACGCAGTTCACGATGGATCCGCACTATTCGCAGGCGGTGCTCGGCGTCTTCGTGGAGCTGTTTAAGCGGGGGAATATTTATCGCGGCAAACGCATGGTGAACTGGTGCCCGTCCTCGCTGACGGCGCTTTCCGACGAGGAAGTCATCATGAAGCCGGTCAACGGCACGATCTACCGCGTGCGCTACGAACTTACCGACACGCCCGGGCAATTCATCGAAGTTAAGACCACGCGCCCCGAGACGATCCCCGGCGACGTTGCCATCGCCGTGCATCCCGACGACCCGCGCTACACCGCGCTCATCGGCAAAACCGTGTGGCGTCCGCTGAACCGCGCCGCGATTCCAATCATCGCCGACGCGGCGGTGGACAAGGAATTCGGCTCCGGCGCGCTCAAGATCACGCCCGCGCATGACAAGGTCGATTTCGAGGTCGGCACCCGCCATAAGCTCCCGATTATCGATGTCCTCAACGCCGACGGTTCGCTCAACGCCGAGGCCGGCCCCGAGCTCGCCGGCATGGATCGTTTCGCGGGCCGTAAGAGGGCCGCGGAGCTCTTGAAAGAGTCGGGCAACCTCGTCGCCGAGGAACCCTACGCGAACAATGTCGGCTACTCCGAGCGCGCCGATGTGCCGATCGAGCCGCGCCTCACATGGCAATGGTGGCTGCGTTACCCGCGTATCGAGGAAGCCAAGACGGCGGTGCGCGACGGCCACATCAAGTTTCACCCCGAGCGCTGGAGTAAAGTTTACCTGCACTGGCTCGAAAATATCCAGGACTGGTGCATCAGCCGCCAACTATGGTGGGGCCACCGCATTCCGGTTTGGTATCGCAAGGGCATCGACAAGGAGACGCTCACCGAGGCCGATCTGCGCGACCCGACGAAGATCCACATTTCGCTGAACGGTCCGGCCGATGCGGAAAACTGGACGCAGGAAAACGATGTGCTCGATACGTGGGCGTCGTCGTGGCTCTGGCCTTTCGCCACGCTCGGCTGGCCCGATGAAGAGAAGATGCGCGCGGCGGGCTACGATTATTTCTACCCGACCAACACGCTCGTGACGGGCCCCGATATCATCTTCTTCTGGGTCGCGCGCATGATCATGGCCGGCCTTGAGTTCACTCACGAGGGCGAGCCGCTGGAGAAACGCATTCCGTTTAAGGACGTTTATTTCACCGGCATCATCCGCGACCAGCAGGGCCGCAAGATGTCGAAGTCGCTCGGCAACTCGCCCGACCCGCTCGACCTCATCAACAGCTACGGCGCCGATGGCCTGCGCTTCGGCATCATCTCTATCGCGCCGGCCGGACAAGACATCCGCTTCCAGGAAGACCGGATCGAGGGCGGGAAAAATTTCTGCAACAAGCTCTGGAACGCCTGTCGTTTCCGCCAGATGAGCGGCGAGATGAGCGACAATTCATCGACGGCGGCGATCTCCGCCCGCCTCGACGGTGATAAATTCGACGCCGATGATCACGCCATCCTTGAGCGCCTACTGGTGACGACGCGAGAGGTAGATCGCTGTTTCGCCAACTTCGAATTCAGCGGCGCGGTGCAGGCCCTCTACGGCTTTTTCTGGAATGATTTCTGCGACTGGTATGTCGAGGTCTCGAAATCGAAACTCCTCTCGCCCGAGACGAAGCCCAACTGCCTCGCGATCCAGGATCTCGTGCTGCGCCAGACGCTGCTGCTGCTGCATCCGTTCATCCCGTTCATCACGGAAGAATTGTGGGCGCTGCTCGGCTACGGCGCGCCCGGCACGTTCCTCATGCGCGATGCGCGCATCGAGGATGCCTCGCACTGCATGTTGACCATCGGTGCGATGGGCGTGCGCCTCGACCAACGTCAGGCCTCGACCGTCGCGAGCGTGAAGGCCTTCGTCTCGCAGGCCCGCGCGCTCAAGGCCGACCACAACCTCGCGAGCCGTCGCGACGTGCGCTTCCTCGTCAAAACCAACGACGCCGCGTGGGCCATTCTCGAGGCCAGTCTCGCGAAGCTCATGCGCATGGCGGGTGCGACCGAGATCGTGCGCCAGGATGTCGTCGAGGGCGCTCCGGCCGTCGTCACCACGCTCGGCACGCTTTACCTCGACCTCGCGAGCACGGTCGATGCCGCCGCCGAAAAGGTGCGGCTCATCAAGGAAATCGAGGCCATCGCGAAGCACATCGCGGGCACCGAGGCGCGCCTCGGCAACGAGGCATTTGTGAGCAAGGCCCCTCCGGCGGTCTTGGAAGGCGCGCGCAAACAGCTCGCCGAACAGAAAGCCAAACAGGCCGAGCTGACCCGACTTCGGGCGGCGTTGGGTTGATTCCGCCGCGCGGTGGTGTCTCCCTTTTCCGTAATTATAAAACCTGTTCACCACAGAGGCACGGAGACACCGAGTTCGGAGCGCGAGAGCGCTCTGGAGTAATAGTTATCTCTGTTTCTCCGTGCCGCAGTGGTTCACATACCGCGGAGGAGCAGGGCTGATGCCTCGCTCCGTTTCCGCCCTTGACCGAGCGGGAGCAGGAAGCAGTGTTTTCTTTCCACTGTTCTGATGCCTGATGGTGTAATGGCAGCACAGGTGACTTTGACTCACCTAGTCATGGTTCGAATCCATGTCGGGCAGCCAGTGTGAATCTGACGCGAACCATATCAGCGTTCGGTCAAAGGAGGAGCTAACTCCCTGTCATTTATGAGGAAACAGAATTTCGCGATTTGACCGATCTCGATCATGGTTCGCGTCAGCACTTTTTTCCTGCTCTGAAATCCGCGAAATTAGCGCGCGATTTCAATCAGCGGTCAAATCTTTGCCCGACAAAAACGCATCCGCAGAGGCTTGGCGTGCCGTTTCAGGATAGGCCCAAGGGAGTCGTTTTTCCTGCGGGTTCAGCATGCTGCGCGGCCTCACACCGGGCAGCTACTCGGCCGAGCCAATCATTGTGTTGGATACTCGTCGTCGTGTCGGTGCCAGGTGCGGGCGTTTGCGAAGAAGGAAGCCTTCGCTTTGAGATCGGTGGCCGCCCGCTCGTCCGCTTCGGACCACTTTGAGAAATCGAGATAGACCAAATCCGATGCCGACCCGATACCTCGGACATGGTCGCTAAGCCCCACCCCCACGGCGATTGTGCCCTGACCGAGTCGCTGCCTCGCGATGAAGCATCGTCCGGTGACTTCGGCCCGGCGGTCTTCCGGCCGGGCTTTCTCCGGGAAATACACCAGCACATAAATGACCCCGCTCGGCGCCGCCAAGATGCGCGACGCAAGCTGGCGCGCCCGCGCAGCCGTCAGAAATTCTCCAACGCCGTGCCCGAGGATGCGGCGATGAAACCGCGTTTCCAAAGCCATCCGTCGCAAAGCAAACTCCAGCTCGTTCAAGGTCGGACCCGGACCTTCGACCGATTTCGCGGAGGGGTCGGCCAAACCCTCGATCAGTCGATCCCAGATATAGCTGTCCCGATCCGCCTCTTTCCGTCGCTTGAACGTCGTCTCATTCTGAAGCCCTGCCCAGATCGTGTCGTCGAACAACATCACGTCGGCATTCTCCGGGAAAGTCCGCTCGTGCGTAAGATACCAGCCGAGAACGTTCGATTCCGATCCCTCGCAGATCATGCGACAACGGCCCGCGAAATTCTCCTTGGCCACGAGATAGGCCACAAAATCCGAAATCGTGTCCAACTCGGCCAACACGTCGTGAAAGCTGGGCTCGCTCATCACATGCACGAAGCCCTTGTTGAAGTCCCCCGATTTGATCGCGACTTCGCCCTTGTCTCCGAAAGCGACCGCCAGCCGGTGAATTTTCCTCAATCCCAACGGCGGTAGCGTGAGCCCGGGCGTGCCGTCACGCCGGATGACCTCGGTTATTCCCGCCAGAGCCCGCTCCGCGCCGTAAATCTGTCTGACTGACGCATCAACCGCCTTTCGTTCCCAGCGTGCCAAGCCGTCGGCGGGGTCAGCCGTCGCCTTCAAATGAATCTCCTTCACGCTGACGATTACTGTATGTGGTCCACAGACGACCAACAAATCGCACAATTCCTTTTGGTCCGCCGCCCGCGGATTACCGTGGCACCACAGCGAAAGAAACGAGCGCTGGCACACGTCCAAGACCAGCGCTTCGGTGCGATTGAGAGGTTTATCCGGCATGACGAGCGGCGAGTCGGATTCGGAACCTGACGCATGCAGTTGCGGACGCAACTCCCGTAGCCACGCAAACGGAACCGGGCGGCCGACAATCGGCTTCACACCAATGTTGGCAATGTCCACTTCGGCCTGCCATAGAATCTCCATGACCTCCGCTCAACAAGCGCTCGCGTTGATGGCCGAATGGAAAACGCGCCAGCCGACAGCAGAGCAGATTCTTGGTTCCCCGCCGTGGGATCGCGAGCGATTGGAAAAAGCCTACTTCGCCGATTTCCGACAGGTGTGGGATTTGCTCGAAAAGCACCCGTCGCACGAACTCTACGATTTCATCGAGTGCCTCACCCGCTCGTTCGCTCTCTTCGACTTGTGTGTTCGCGACCTCATCGCGGCGATTCACCGATTCCAAGGTCTTTTCCGCGAACGTGGTCTGTCCGCGCGTCAGAAGCGGTTCGTCATCGACGAAGTAAAACTCGACCTCGAGAAAAATCTATTCGCCGCGACCCAATCGGCGCTGGCGCTCGTCGATCACTCCCGCCGCATTTCGGGCAAAGTGGTAGTCCCGGGTTACACAGAGCGCACGGTAGCGTTCGCCAACGATCCCGCGCACCGGTTTCTCCAAGATCTGCGTGTCTGCCTGTTTCACGTATTCTATATCAGTCCCGATTGGGAATTCCGGGCTGATGCCAATAGTGGCGACAAGGCGCGATTCACCATCGCCAAAAGAGACCTGCTGCGCTTCGGAAACTGGAATGCTCTGGCAAAAGAATATCTCGAATCTCTCGGCGAATCGCTCGATCTCGAAACCTTCCTCGCGGGCTATCGGGAAAAAGTGAGGACGTTTCAAAGCTGGTTCGTGACTCAATTGCGCCAAAGCAATCCCGACGGTCTGGGAAATTATCTCGAATCGCGACGCACGCTGCATGCCGTCGGCGCCAAGACATGGTGGAATCTACTCCTCACCCAAGTTGTGATTCAGCAGGGCCGGGATGCCTACGACTTCCTCGATCGATTTCTTGAGCCATCTGAATTGGAACGCATTTACGCGCGTTCCTTTCGCTCGAAGGAGCAAGTTGATTTGATAATCGCTCTCGTCGATGAACATGGCGCGTGCGATGAGGCACTCAGGGAGACCGCATACCGAGCGTTCAGAGTGAAATCGGACGAGGTGCCGCGTTCGCCGCCTCCCGCCTCGGCGTCACCCAAGAGCCAATAGGAAACCTGGCCCACAAGGACACGATCCAAGGATGACATCGCGGCGGAAGGACTGCTTGTATAGGGGTATTTTGGAGCGAGGCTAAAAGGATTGAAGGGAAAATGGCACCGCGCGGCGAGCGGCCAGCATCCGAATCGGATGCGAAGAAAGGCCGCGAGTTCGCCGGACGAATGCCGCCCCTCCAAAAAATTTCTCCTTCAAAGCCTCTGGGAAAGGCCAGAAGCACCCGAGAGGTTTGAGTTGACCTCAATCCAACCGCTGGAATTTCGCGTGGCGTATCTTGCGGGGGGAGTTTTGCTCACCGCTCACCCCTATGGCCGCGATTCCTGAATTCGACCCGAACGTTTTGGAGCGAATTTGCGAAGTGTTGGCCGATACTTCGTCGGGGCTGACCGGCTCGGAAATCGGCAAGCATCTCGGGCTGCTCGGCATTGCCGACCCGATGCCGGGTATGACGAAGCGCGTCCGGCTATTCGAGGCCCTGCGCCTTCGGCAGGAACAGGATCGTTGCGGCAATCTTGTCGTCGCTTTTATCCAGCAAACGATGAGCCCGGTGCGCCATACGGGTTCAAAAGACTGGTTTGAAAACAAGCGGGCCGAACTGAATACCGTGCTCGCCTTCGCCGGCTACGAATTCGGAGCCGATGGCCAGATCCGGGTTCGCGCCGCCGCCAAAACCATCGATCAAGCCGAGCAAAAAGCGCAGCGCCTGCGCAGCGAGCTGCTGCGCCGCGGCGTCCACGCCGACGTGCTCAAGTTCTGCACAGCCGAGCTGGTGAAGGACGATTATTTTCACGCGGTCCTGGAGGCCACGAAAAGCGTTTCTCAAAAGATTCGCGACAAAACCGGCCTCGGCAGCGACGGCGGCGAACTCGCCATGAAAGCCCTTTCCCTCGGTCAGGTCGGCGTTCCTTTCCTTGCTTTCAATAGCCTGCGCAACGATTCGGAGAAGAGCGAGCAATCGGGGTTGATGAATCTCATGGTCGGCATGTTCAGCACTTTTCGCAATCCCACGGCGCACGCCGCGCGGATCAACTGGCATGTCACCGAACAGGACGCGCTCGACCTGCTAACGATGGCGTCGTTTCTACATCGCCGACTGGACGCCGCCGCGCGCACACCACGCACGGCGTGACACCCCACTGACCATTTCGGACGGCTTCAAATCACTGCTGGGCACAGCCACCGCTCCAATCGGAGGTCCACGCCGCCACTAGTTACATCGCGAACATCGGCACGCGCCTCCCGCGGCCTCGAAAGCGCATTAGAAAATCCTCGTGCCACATTGCGCGCATGTTCCGCTAAGCCCGTCGAAGCCGGTGTAGCCAAACCAATGTCGCTGGGCTGGTCGGTCGGCCATCGGCATTTTTCCGGTCGTGGTCAGGCAACCTGAAACGCCGCGGCGTTCGATGAACGCCATGGGGTGCTCGAACACCGCGTAGAGATTGATGCCGCCATGCGACTCCACGGCGGCAAATCCATTCGCTGCCATGTGTCGGGCTCCTGATTCGTAGGCGGTGAGCCCGGTATTCAAAAACACGCCGTTGATCGGTTTGGACGGGTGGCTGCTGGAATGTATGCTATGACTGGAGAGTTGGCCGGGAGTCTGGACAAAAATACCGCTGGTGATTTCGCCGACGAAACCGCTGCCGCGGATGCACGTGGAGCAAAGATAGCGAGAAATGGAATAGGTCATACCTATAGATACACCAAAACCCGACCGATTTTGCCGGTGATTTTCAAAGCGACCGAAAAACCGGAGGGCCGGCGTCACCCACCTTGAAATGTTCGCAGCGTGGCGGCGCGAAACGCAGAAGCGCGTCCGGCTGCAATGTTCCGAGGTTACCGCGATAGGACAGATAAACTGTGCCGCGGAGGGAACGGCTCCAATCGGTAACGAGATCAACCGCCAAGCCGACTGCCGCAGAAGCGAGAATGCCGTTGGACCATACGACTTGGGGATGTGTGCCGGCCGCTCCGTAGGCGGCAGCTTCCCGCTCAAGGTTCTTTTCATCGAGGAAGCCCAGACAGGTCATGCAAGCATGTCCGGGCATCGACAGGATCACTTGTCCGGAAATGGATGGTGGTCCGTCCTCGGCCTGATAAACATCCATGCCGACATCGAGGAGCGGAATCAGATAGCGTCTCGCCGCCCCTTCCAGTTGGCGGCGCTGGTCGAAGCCGTCGACGCAGCCAAATAAAATGTCGCAGGCCTTCAATTCGTCCGGCTGATTCTGCCACACGTCCTGATGGGTGCGCACATCGGCTTTCGGGCGGATGCCGAGAATTGTCCGTCGCGCGATTTCAACTTTCGGTGTGCCCGCTTCAACATCCGCCATCGTTCCGCCGATCAGCCGATTGAGATTACTCTCCTCCATGACGTCCCGGTCGAACAGGACATAGTTGAGGAAGCCGAGATGGGCGAGCTGTTGGGCGATGTGCGATCCGCCACCGCCGAGGCCGACGATGCCCACGACACAGCGCTCAATGAACTCTTGCGACCGGGGACCAAGAAAGGACTGGCGCGAAAACGCGTCGGTTTGATCGGCGTTCATCGGAGGAAAAGAAATGGAAAACCGGGCACGGTGATTTTGGTCGCTGTGGCCGGGACACCACGCCCCGGCAGGGCAAGTTCGGCCCACGCCCCGTCGTCGCTGAGGATCATGTAGCCCGAGGTTTGTTTCGGTCCGACCGATGAAAGACTGCGCACCACCCGTGGGGTGTCACGCAGGTCGATTCGGCTCGGACGAGGCTCTCCGGGGTGCTCGTGGAGGTGAACGTGAATCTGTCCTAGCCGCTCGTCCAAGACGCGCTGCATCGCCGCTCGGATCGCGTCGGAACCAATCATGGCCCCCACACTTCGGTCGCGCAGATAGTGGTCGTCCGGGACCGCATGATACTTCGTGAGCAAAACCAAGATACGGTCAGCGCCCAGCTCTGCGGTTGACGTCGAAAAGAAACCGACGCGCTCGAACGCAAAGCCATGAGGCCGACGCAAATCCTCGATAGCAGCGGTGTAGAGCGAACCGGGAATCCGAATGTGGACGTTCATTTAAGTGCGCAGAGGTGCTCCGTCACCATTTGGGCCAGGCGCAGGCCGGCCTGATTGGTCTTCCAGGAAAACGCGAACCACGAGCGGTCAACGATGCGCTCGTTCTTCACGTGCCAATTTTGGGTGCGCGCGCCAGTCGTAATTTCCTGACTGAAGAAGAGCCGCGATTCATAGCCATCCCTCGGTGTCGGGCACAACAACGCGTCCACCGTCGGCGGAACGCAGCCGGCGGGCAGTTGCAGGTTGGGGAGAAGGAAGTAAGTCACACCCCTTTCCTCGCAACTCGCCACGCCGGGAGCGAACGCCTTGAGCTCGGCGACTTGATCCGCAGGAAAGTCCATCAGGAAGAGCCGCCTTTGCGGGGATGGCTGACGAACACCTCGCCACCGACGATGCAGACCTCGGCGTCGTCCGGCAGCGGCGTGATCTTGTCGTTGACGATTTGGACCAATTCATCGGCAGCGGCGACTCCGCCGATTTTCTTGAGTTCGGCGACGCTATGTTTGCCCGGCTGAACGGAGTATTTCTTGTCGTCGATGGTGATTTCGACCGGCTTCACCGCATGGCCGCGGGTGTAAAACACCGGGCCGTCTTTGAAACGGAGGACGGCAGTGGGGGCAACGTGCTCGTCGTTGGGAGACTCGTAGTCGCGGAACAGCCGCGTATCCGCCGGGAGCGGGAACAGTCCGAGCAATGCTTCCAGCGGCTGCTCAGCTAGGAGGGTCAGCTCAAACCGGTCGTCGATGGCGATTGCCATCTTGGCCGGGGTTTCATTGGCCTCCTGCGGCGTGACATCACAACGGGGGCGACTGTAAAAGACATTCCCGTGTGCGAGATCGACAGTTGCCGCGTCGTCGAGCACGGCATCCCGCGGTGAATTGTGGTCGCGAATGAGCGCCTGATCGGCGCCCAAGCCGGCTTGCGCCTTGATCACGGCCACAGGCACGTGCTGGCGGGGCATGGGAATAATACGATCGTTAACGAGCGCGAACCACCGGGGCTGCGCGGAATGTTCAGGGTGCGAGGTCATATGTTTGTTTGCTTAGGCTTGGCGGACGTCCGGACCGGTCAGTGGCCGGATGCCGCCATACTACTTGGGACTGGGAAAACGACCTCCCGCCGTTTTCTTTGCGATTTTCGGCATTTTGTCCGGCGTTCAGTCCCAAGTAGTCGTGAACAGATCGGCCCTCCCTCCCGCTCGCCACCGAACCGAGGCGTTACCTGACGTGCGCCTAGCCGTTTTACTTCGACACGAAATATCCCGAGCACCACTGCTTATCGAATCATGCCAGTCGATCCAGACGCTCTGGACGGGCTTCTCGCGGGGCGGGGAGGCTTTGAAGCCGCCTACGAAAAACTCGTCGCGGCGGCAAAAGCATGGCTGCAAACCTACGGCGGCGATTCAGGAGGCCGGGCTCTGCTCCGGCAGCTCGAAGCCGCCGATGTGGTCGACACGGCTTTCGACCGACTCTTCACGGAGGGTTTTTCGCCCGGAGAAGATGTCTATCTGTTGCTTCGCCGGCACATCCGAAATCACATCCGAACCATCGCCAAGTCCGTCAAGGAGCGCCAGACTGTGCGCGTCGACGGCGACGAGGAATCCACGCGGATCTATTTGCAGCAAACCGACCCGCTGGAGCAAAGCGCGCCCGAACGGGCGCTCATCATCGACGATCTTGAATACTGCATGAAGGTGCTGTTCCGCATGACATCGGAAGTGAAGGACGACCCCCAAGTGCTGGCGCTCGTATCGGCCATCATCGAGGGGTTTCGCGACCCCGATGAAATTTGCGTGGTCGCCGAACTGACCAAGCCACAATATGACGCTACGTTCAAACGCATGAAGCGCAGGTTCGCCCAGATACTTGCCGCCTCCGAGGAGGACAAAAAATGAATCCGAAGGACAAAACGACCGAGAAGATGGAGGCATTCAAATACCTTCACTCCGCCTCGGTTCCCGATGAGACGACGCTGGACGCCATGTCCAAGGAAGAAGTCGAACAATTCCTAACGGACACCGGTTGTGACATGAAGACTCTGCGGGCGCGCATCGCCGACCGAAAGAAAAAGTTCGCCGGACGCTATGCCTTGATGCTGGCCCGTCAGCGACGGCTGGCGGACAAGGCCGAGCCCGCCCTCGAGCCCGTCGTGCCGGACACCAAGGAGGGGATCATCGCTTTTTTCGAGCAGCATTTCGGCGCGAATCTGCCGCTGGCGGCGCGTAACTTTAAGTCCGCCGACTATTCCGAGCTTCGCCGACTTTACTTGGACTTGGTTGGCGGAAAAGGAGCCAGCCCGGATGCCGAATGAACGCATCAGCGACATCCGAATCGAGCGCGTGGCGCTCGAACTCCTCGATCAGTATTCGATAACTGATCCGGGATTCGACATTGAAGACCTTGCCGAGGCGGAGCGGCTTGAGGTGAGACGCGGTGGGCTGAAGAACATCGACGCCTGGCTTGTCCGAAAGCCCGAAGGAGGCGGAATAATTCGCCTGCGGGACGACACGCCCGAAGTAGGTCGCGTGCGGTTTTCCATCGCCCACGAAATTGGCCACTGGCTCCTCCATCCCGGATTGTGCCAAGGCTTTCTTTGCACCGCTGCCGACATGGTTGACTACGCGCGGAGCCCGGAAGAGGCCGAGGCGAATCGGTTCGCAGCCAATCTGCTCATGCCGAAATCGTGGATTCCGGCCGGGACTTGGAAAAAAGACCCGGAGTTCAGCGTGACCGCGGGTCTCGCCAAGGACTTCAAAACGACTTTAACGGCCGCGACCCGCCGCTATGTGGAGCTGGCGACACACGCAGTGGTCTTGGTTTTTTCAAAAAACGGAACGGTTCATTGGAGTCTCAAAAGTCCGCGAGCAAAACCGCTTTTCATCGAACGCGCCGTCTCCGTTCCGGCCAATTCCATCACACGGGAATGTATCGATCAGGGAAAAAATGCCGGCCCCGCACTGGTGGAGCCGGATGTATGGTTTCCCGACTGGCACTTTGACGACGACAGCGAAGTTTTTGAGGACGTTCGGATTTCGACGACTTATGGGTGGGCAATGACGATCCTTTGGGTGCCCGAATTGGGTTAGTCGGATGGGCAACGAGCGAATCGGACGGTTACACGCAATCGTCGGACGATTGTCGGGCGATTCCAAAGGGGCTACGCCGGGTCAAAGGAAGAGATAAGTTCGCGTGCGGAGGTTCGGCTGGAGTCCCGCTGCCCAGCAGCCATCGGACGATTAGAAGAAAAAATCGGACGATTATCGGACGATTCAACCCTGCGCGTTATCCAGCCGGTAAGCCACGTTGCGCCCCCGTCCCGTCCGCATGAGCAGTCCGAGTTCCACCAATTCCACGAGGTCGCGATGGGCCGTATCCTTGACCACCTTCAGATGCTGCACGCACCACCGGTTTGTAACCACCCCGGTTTCCGCCGCCTGCGCCACAATCTTCTTCTGTCGTTCGTTGAGCCGGGCTTCCATCGCCGGCGTAATCGTGAGCCGGGCCTCCGGCACCCGGATGCGATTAAGATTTTCTCCCGGTCCGGGAAACGTGACCTGAAAATAGCCGGTGTCCGTGCCGAGCAACGGCTGATCCAAACCGTGATTGAGCATCTGGTCGCGCATCCGGCGAAAACCGCTCCCGCGCTCCTCGATGCGATGGAAATACGACAGGCACTGCGCCAGAACCGGATTGCGCGAACACGGTCGATATTTGCCCTTGCGAAGATTGGGCAAGGTAATCGGAGACGGCGGCAGTCCGGGACTCGAAACGACCACGCGGTCGGCCAGAACCTCCAGCATGATTTTCCTCCCGGCATCCTCGTATTGCCGATGGGCGACCGCATTGACCAAGGCTTCCCGCAACGCCTCGACGGGATACTCATCCAGTCGAATGCGATTGAGGCCCACGACGTGCATCGGATGCCGGGTGTTCCGGTCGATGAAGGCGATGGCCCGGTCAATCGCGGACGGCATCGGACCGCGAATATCCTCATGATCGCGGGGAGCCCCATCGGGCTCGGTGCCGCGATACGCGTCAGCCAAAATCCGGCACTGCGGAAAAACGGCGGAGGGGTCGCCGGCCAGCAGCACGATTCCGGCGGCCGTCGCGCAGTGCGCCCGGGCCGACGCGTCGTGCCAGACCAAGCCGCGCACGGTGGCACCCGCCAGAAGTTCGCCGTTCGACAGCGTTCCGACCGAACGGCCTTCCGCCACCGCCAGCAATCGCCGGGCGATTTCGTGGTCGAGTTCGGACCAGCGTAACCGCGTCAGCGGCTGCGACTCAAACGGCGAAGTCGCCTCGATGGTCTGCGTCGCGATCTCGTTTTCGTCGCTGGAAGGCGCGAGGCCAAACTGGTCCTTCAGAAGCTTCGCGAGGGCGGCGCGCACCTCCCGTTGAAGTTCGATGACGTTGCCGAACCGTTTGTATTTCGGGCCGTCGTCGGCGAGTTCCCGAAGCAAAGCTTCCGTCCCTGGTTCACGTGTCACTCCGCGATCGCCCTTGATGAAGGCGAGGACCGGCAGCTTCCTTTCCTTCGCCCGCCGGTATTCCGCGTGCGTAATGGAAACCTCCCCCACCATCGTCCCGTATTGGGCCGCCACGATGAGCAGGTAAACCTGGCAGCCATCGAGGGATTTCAGACAACCGGCCAACGCTTGGACGGGCGAGGCCGGCTCAAATTCGTAGAGGACCGGGGAACAGTGCGCGGCGAGAAACGCATCCGTGATCAGGAGATTTTGGACGATGACGCGCTCGTCCTCGAGTTCCTTCTGCACGGAGCTGACGAAGACGTTGAGTTTATCGCTCATGGTCGCTGCTGCTCGATTGAACGCCGGTGAATTTCATGCCGAGGCACCAACGCCCGTCTTCGGCCGCACATCCAGCGCCGTGCGACTCGGCGAGCCGGTTGCGAAACCAACGCTCGGTTGATAGCCAATCGTCGCACCCCGCGACGGCACGACCGTCCGCACGGCAAAGAGCCGCGCCGCACTCACCGCGCCTTTAACCTGCGCACCGTGCCCGAAGGCGAGGCTGTGGGCCAAGGTGGGCTTCACACAGCGCTCGGCCCAAGCCCGCTGGTTCCGCAACTGGTCGAGATCCGGCACCAGCTCACGCACGCGCAGATCGACGCCATACACGGTCACCGACCGGCGTGGGAACGCGAGCAGGGCGAACATTTCGGCGTGGCCCGGATAGATGGAGAACGAGACGTAGCCGCTCCGCGATTGCAACGAATTCCGCCTCCGTGTGCTGGTCGGCAGCAGCCCTTGGTTTGCCACCGGCACGTGAGCCGCCGTGCCGTGATAGAGCCGCACCCAAC
>JACMRG010000238.1 GCA_014376585.1 Opitutaceae bacterium
CCCAGTGCCTGTCACTCAGGACGAACCTTATCGCTTGTTTCCCAACATTATGTGAACATATCATCAGCCTCGTTGCAAGCACTCAGTATCGGAATTTAAAATACTTCTCGCCCAGTTTATTTCGAAGACACGGCCTAAGCGCAGTCGCTTCGTTTCCGGTATTGAGAAACAAAAAAACGCCGCCGGAGAATATCCGGCGGCGTTTAAATTTGGTGGACCCTAGCGGTCTCGAACCGCTGACCTCCTCAATGCCATTGAGGCGCTCTACCAACTGAGCTAAGAGCCCGTCGCCCATGCGAGAGGCCAAAAAATCAAAATTCCATGGACGAACGCAAGGAGTTTTTTACAAAAACGTCCCGCGACGACGAAACTCACGGCGTCGTCAGCAGCGGGGGAGGCTCGGGCGGGGGCGTGGCGTAGAATCGCACCATCACCTCGCGCCAGTGCGCATCCTCGATTTCGCGGCGTTTTACGGCCCGATACTCCGTTTCACCCGCGAAGAAAATGAAGGCGAAAAGCACGGCGGTGAGATAGGCGTGGAACCAGAAAATGGCGACGAGCGCCGCGATCACCGCCAGAACCTTCCCCACCGTCGCGGCCCAGAACGTCGCGCGCAGGTAGGGCAGACGAGTGGCGAGCAGAGCGCGGAAGATGCGTCCGCCGTCCATCGGGAACACAGGGACCAGATTGAAAGTGCCCATGAGCAGATTCCAATGGAGCAGCGTGTGGGCAAAGCCCACGGCATTGGCTTCGTAGCTGGAGAATGCCCACCTGCCAGGCGAGCGCACGATCACCCACAACAACGCTGCGATGGCAAAATTAACCGCCGGGCCGGCTAGGGTCATGAGCAACTCACGCGGAGGCTCGCGCGGGATCGAGTCAAACTCCGCCATGCCCCCGATGGGCATCAACAATATGCGGCGAACGCCGATACCGAAGTGCATCGCCGTAAAGCAGTGCCCAAGTTCATGCAGCACGACACAGGTGAAAAACGCCCCGATAATCGCTACGCTCCACGCCGCGCCTTCCCAGCCACCGTCACGCCAGCCCTCCCATCCCACGTAGGCCAACAATAGAAGAAAGCTCGCGTGGAGGGCGAGTTGGATGCCGCGGATGCGGAACAAGTTTATTGACCAACCAAGCATGGAGAGTAATCAAAGCGCGCTCTTGGAAAGCGCCAGCCTCATCGCCCGTGACGCTCGGGTTTGTCCGTAGTTCCTATGTCTGACACCGCCGTAAAACCTCCGACCATCCTCGTCATCGATGACGACGCCGAAATCCGTTACTCGCTCACGCGCGTCTTGGGTTCGCGCCGCTATCAAGTGACCGAAGCCGCCAGCGGTGAGCAGGGGATCGCGATGGTGAAAAAAGGTCCGGCGCCGGACCTCGTGTTTCTCGACGTGCGGATGAGCGGCATGAGCGGCATCGAGGCGCTCCAGCACATCCGTTCGGCGAACCCCAAGCAGCTGGTCGTTCTCATGACGGCGTTTGGCACCGCGCAGACCGCCATCGAGGCGATGAAGTATGGCGCGTTCGACTACGTCATGAAGCCGTTCGACCCCGCGAAAGTGCTCTCTTTGGCGGAAAACGCGCTCAAGGCCCACGCTGATCTGCGGGCCGTCGGCGACTACAAGCCCACGATCAACGCCGATGATTATCGCGAGGGCATCGTCGGCTCCTCGCCGGTGATGCAGGATGTGTTTAAGGTCATCGGCCAAGTGACCGCGAGTGATGTCACGGTCATGATCACGGGCGAAAGTGGCACGGGCAAAGAGCTCGTCGCGCGCTCGATCTGGAAGCACAGCCACCGCGCCGGAAAGCCGTTCATCGCCGTCAACTGTGCGGCGATTCCCGACAATTTAATCGAGAGCGAACTCTTCGGCCACGAGAAAGGATCGTTCACCGGCGCGACCGGCCAGCGCCTCGGCAAATTCGAACTCTGCGACGGTGGCACCATTTTCCTCGACGAGATCGGCGACATGGCGCTCGCGACGCAGACGAAAATCCTGCGTGTCCTTCAGCAAGGCGACATCCAGCGCGTCGGCGGCACCGAGACGATCAAGGTGGACGTTCGCATTCTTGCCGCGACCAACAAAAACCTCGAGGAGATGGTGAAGGCCAAAACCTTCCGCGAAGATCTTTACTACCGCCTCAACGTCGTTCGCATCCGCATGCCCGCGCTGCGCGAGCGCGACGACGATGTGCCGCAGATCGTAGATTTCTGCCTGCAAAATCTCTTCAAGCAGCGCAAAGCCCGCGTGAGCAAAGTCTCGCCCGAGGCCATGGCCGTGCTCGTCCGCTATCGCTGGCCGGGCAACGTGCGCGAGTTGGAAAACGTGATCTACCGGAGTGCTGTGATCGCCCAGGGCGACGCGATCCTCGTGAAGAATTTACCGAAGGAAATCCTGGAAGCCGCAGGCGAGGGGAGTGCCGTGCCTTTTGAAGTCGCCACTCCAGAGACTGCATCGACCACACCGCCCGCCGGCTCCGAATCCCCGGCGACCGCGGAAAAGCCGCTGACGCTCGAACGAGCCTACGATTTCCTTCACGCTGAGCTCACCCGCGGCGGCG
>JACMRG010000239.1 GCA_014376585.1 Opitutaceae bacterium
CAACCCACTCTCAGCCGGAACCATTCATATGAACCACGGATGGACACGGATAAACACGGATTCCCCGAGGCGCGAGTCGAAGGACACGACTTCGGGCCGGGTTCACAAAAAGGTGCGTCACGGCGGCTCCGACATCGTCAGACCGTTCACTCCGAATCCGGGTCCATGGGTGGGTCCCGACTGCATCGTTCCGGCTCAGACCCCCGCATCCCAATCCTGCGGCGGGTGCTGCTGAGCCCAATTCTGCGCTGGAAACGAAAACCGCCGGAGATCGAATCCCGTCTGCGTGTCATCCAGCAACGAACTCACCGCCGTCATCCGCGCCGCGACCTCAGGCACCATCGCCTGCAGCGTGGCGACTCCGAGCCCCAACGGTTGAAGGTGCGCCGCATCGGGCGTCGGTGGCGCTTTTTCGCCCTTGGGCGCGCACACCGCCGAGCGCAGCCACTTCGCCGCCGAGAGCAGGCACGCCATCTTCGCCTGGCTCGCCGAGGCGCGCGGCGCGTATTGCCAGCGCACGGGCTCCGACATCGACGTTGGGAAGTCCCAATGCCGCAATAGCGCCGCGCCCGTCTCCGCCTGCGTAAAACCAAAAATCGCGCGCTCGCTCTCCACCGCTTCGCGCGGGAAGCCCATATTTTTGAGCGTGAGCCTGCGCCCGTTGCGCAGAGCCCATTCGTCGATCGCCACCATGCCCACGCAATGCAGCAGGCCGATCGTGTAGGCCACGTCGCGATCCTGCCGCGTGCGCAGCGCCAGCAATTCCGCCGCGAGCGCACCCGCCACCGAAAGTTTCCACAGCTCGTCCGCCTCGATTCCGTAAACGTCGAGCGGCCGCACCAGCACCTGCGAGGCCACCGCCAGCGAAACGAGTTCATAGACCTCGGCGTAGCCCACGCGGTTCACCGCCTCATCCACCGTGAAACACCGCACGCCCTTGCTGAAGTGGGCGCTGTTGGAGACTTGCAGCACTCGCGCCGCAATCCCCGGATCGAGCCGGATCAACGCCACGATTTCATGCATCGCGGAATTCCCATCCGTCAGCAGCTCCTTCAACCGCGGCAACACTTTCGGCGCCGAAGGCAAGTTCCGCACCTCGCGGACGATATCGTCCGGAGTCAGGGCGGCGCTTTGCATGGCGAGGTCGGCGATCATGGCGGGGAGATCTCCTTCATCGGCCCAACCCCGCTCAACTTTCGCGCAAACTTTACGACCCGCCCCGCCCACCAGCCCTCCCCACCCACCCGTCGCCGCCCACCCCCTACCATTTTGTCATATATTACGTGACATTTGTTTGAGTGATCGGGGCACTTTTCACGAGCGCTTCCTACGTCACGCGAGAAGTTTGGCACGTATTACGTGATAAACTTTTGGTTTTCCTGCGATGTCCCGCCCGGCTGGCCGGCTGGCCCGGGGCCCAACCCTCGTTTCCCCCAAAAAAATAACCCGCGCTTCCGATGAACTCGGCGGAAGCGCGGGTCTCCTGCATCTGTGCCACCTTCGCGGTGGCAACCATGTCAGCGCAGTAAGGCCATTTTGGCGCTCCGGTCGATCCCGTCCTTGAGCGCCACCCGCGCCGCCACATCGGCGCGGAAAGGGGTATCGGAAGCCGCGTAGGCGGCCTGAATGACTCCGACGAAATTGTTGCGCGTCACGAGCTCTTGGTCGGGCTCCGCGTTGTTGACGCCGATGGCGAGCCAACCGTCGCGCATCTCTTCGACCAGCATGTGCGCCACATAGAAGCCGCGGCTGTTGCGGTAAACCACCGGCATACCCGTGCGCAGGGTGGTGTAGGCCTGCTCGTGCACCACGATCGCGGTGCCGCTCACATACATCGGCTCCATCGACTTGCCGGAACCGACCAGGGCAAACGAGTTCGCGTCCTTCGCCGCATGGGCCTCGGCCGCCGCCAGCTCTTTGCCGTGCGGCACCAGCGCCGGCACGGGCGCGGTCCGCACGAACATCTCCATGTTGCCCGCAGGCGTGTAGGTGGTGCAGCCGCTGAAACCGAAGCCGGCGACGGCGAGCGCAAGCGCGGCGAGGGCGCGGCTCTTGCTGAAAATTGCGGTGCGGGCGGAAGAATGGTTCGGAAGGACGGGTGAGTTCATGCCGTTACCATACCGGGCGGGACGTTTTCCCGGTATCCGGGCACCCCCGTAATCGGGCCTACGGAGTTTCGCTACGGGCATTCCCGTCGAATTTACTTAGGCTCGCCGTTCCCGCGTCGAAATATAACTTTCCACCAGCATGTCCGCGCTCACCGCCAGCCCTGCCGCCCCCTCGACCGCGGCCCCCGCGGCCCCCCTGCTGCGCGTGCTTCACGCCGAGGACGACCCGCAAATCGCCGGCATCGTCGCACTTTACTTCGAACAACACGGCGGCTCCGACCTCACCCACGTCAGCTCCGGCCGCGCCTGCCTCGATGCCATGAGCCAAGGCGGCTTCGACGTTCTCCTCGTCGATCTGATGATGCCGGATCTCAACGGCCTCCAAGTCCTCGGCGAACTCACCGCGCGCCGCGACCCCACGCCCGTCATCATGGTCAGCGGCAACGGCCAGTCGCCCCTCGCCGTCCGCGCCCTCCGCGCCGGTGCCGTGGACTGCATCGATAAAAATTCCCCCGATTTCCGCCGCATCGCCGAGATCGCCCACCGCGTCCACGCCCGCCAACGCCGTCCTCTCGCGCCCGCCACTTCCCTCGCGCGCTCTCACCGCGTGCTCTACATCGAGCCCGACCGCACGGAGCGGGCCACCGTCTCCGCGTTTCTCCACGCCCACGCCCCGCTGCTCGATTTTTCCGCCGCCACCCCGGCCGAGCTCGAAGTCACCCTCGTCAACTCCGCCCACTTCGACGCCCTCCTCCTCGGCCCCGGCCTCACCCCGGCCGCCATGCTCGACACGCTCCGTCACCTCCGCTCCCGCCTCGCCTCGATCCCCGTCATCGTCCTGGCCCATGCCGCTCCCGGCGAGACCGACATCGCCGCGTTCAAACTCGGCG
>JACMRG010000240.1 GCA_014376585.1 Opitutaceae bacterium
CGGAGCGGAACGGGGGCGGCCGTGGGCGGCGCGACGGAAGCGACGTTGATTTTATCGAATGTAACGGCGGCGGATGCGGACAATTATTTTTGCCGGGTGAGCAACGCGGCGGGTGCGGTGACAAGCGAGCGCGCCACGCTGGTCGTGGGCGCGGCGGGGCAGATCGCGCGGCTTTCCAATCTTTCAGTGCGCGCGAATCTGAGCGCGGACCAGATTCTGATCGTGGGTTTTTCCACGACGGGAAAGAAGGATCTGCTCGTGCGGGGCGTCGGCCCGAAGCTGGCGGATTTTGGCCTCGTGAATTTCTATGCGGATCCGCGGGTGGAGATCTCCGCGAGCGGGGGCGCCGCCGCGACCAGCAATGACAATTGGGATGCGGCGCTCGCGCCGACGTTTGCGAGCCTGGGCGCGTTTGCCCTGAATGCAGGGAGCAAGGACGCGGCGATCGTCACGCCGGTCACAGGAGGCGCCACGGCGCAGCTCAAGGGAACCGGCAGCGGGTTTGTGTTGGTGGAAGTTTACGATGCGGGCGGCGGATTCACGCCGCGGATGACAAATGTCTCGGCGCGCAACCGCGTGGGTATGGGCGGCGATGTGTTGATCGCGGGTTTTACGGTGGAGGGGCCGGTCGCAAAGACGCTGCTGATCCGCGGCGTGGGGCCGAAGCTGACGGCGTTCGGGGTGCCGGGCGCGTTGACGGACCCGAAGCTGGAAATCTATCGGGGGAACACGAAGCTCGCGGAGAACGACAATTGGAGCGCGGCGGTGGGTGGGTATTTTGCGGGGCAGGGAGCGTTCCCGCTGGATGCCGGGAGCCAGGATGCGGCGTTGCTGATCACGTTGCCGCCGGGCGGCTACACGGCGCAGCTCTCGGGCGTGGGTGGGACGACGGGCGAGGGGTTGATCGAAGTGTATGAGTTGCCGTGACGCGCGACGCGCGGCGCGCGCGTGGGCGGGAGGCGGGAGGCAGAGAAACCGGCGGGTCCGGAGGTCCCGCCGCCATTGCGGAAGGGGGTTTAGCCGCCGAGCTTGAAGCTCGCGCTGACTTGGAAGACGGCGCTGATGATCGAGAAGGCGATGAAGCCCACGAAGGCGAACACGCCGCCGAGCACCACACCGGCGATCACTTTGGTGAAAAAATTGAGCTGGCCGGTGATGATCTTTTGGTAGGCTTGGGCGATGCTCTTGAGACTCGGCACGACGTTGCCGGTGTTTTCGCCGATGGCCAGGCGGTCGAGCACGAGATCGGGAAAGCAGCCGGTGCGCGTGAGGGCGACGGAGAGCGCCTCGCCTTCGAGGACGCGGCCGGTGGCGGTGTTGAAGGCGGCGCGGTGGACTTGATTGCCGATTTGTTTCTCGGTCATGCGCAAGGCCTCGGCGGCGGTGATGCCGTTTTCGAGGAGGACGGAGAGGGTCTGGCTGAAGGAGAAAACCGTCTGGGCGACGAGAAAGGGGCCGATCAGCGGGAGTTTTAACATCCACGCATCCGTCTGGGTGCGGCCGGCGGGAGTTTGTCGCCAGCCGATGAAGGCGCTGATGCCGACGACGACGGCAACGACGGCCATGATGCCCCAAATGCTGAGGGCGAAGTTGGAAGCGCCGATGAGGAGTTTGGTGGAGGTGGGCATCTTGCCGCCGAGGGAGCTGAGGAGCGTCTGGAGGCGCGGCAGGAGGAACGTGAGGAAAAACAGGATGACGCCGCCGGAGACGAAGACCATGAACACCGGGTAGGCGAGGGCCGACATGAGCTGGCTGCGGAGTTCGCGTTGCTCGACGAGGTGGGCGATGAGGCGGGAGAGGGTGCCGTTGAGCGAGCCGGTGGCCTCGCCGGCCTGGATGAGATTAACGGTGCCGGAATCGAAAACTTCGGGGAACGATCCCATCGCGCGGGAGAGCGGCGCGCCCTCACTGATGCGTTCCCAGATGCCGGCGCAGAGGGTGCGGAGGCGGGGTTCCTTGATGCGGGTGGACAGGAGGCGGACCGCTTCGCCGGCGGAAAGGCCGCTGGTGGTGAGATCGTGAAGGGATTCGAGAAAGGGCAGGCGTTCGGCGCGGCGGGGGGGCTGGGCGGCGGGGCGCGAAGAGGACTTGGCGGCGCGCTTGGCTCCGGGCTTGCCAGCCTTGCAGACGGGGCCGGCCTGGAGTTCGGTGACGGTCGCGATCTGAAGGCCGCGGGCGGTGAGGAGGCGGAGAGCATCCTTACGGCTCGGGGCCTCAAGTTCGGCGCTGGTGGATTTGCCGGCGCGGTCGCGGGCGCTGTAGGCGAAGCGGGGCATGGGGGGGGATTTATGATTTACGATTCTCGATTTCTGATTGCCGGAAAAGCGAGGGGTGGCGTCTTAAGAAAATCAGAGCAGGCGGTGGAGTTCTTCGGCGGTGAGATCCACGTCGCGCAGGATTTTGTTGTAAAGGCCGGGGCCGATGGTTTCGCCGGCGTGGACGGGGATCACCGTGGCGCGTCCGTGGAGTGTTTTATGAAATGGTGGCTTCCCTTGATGCGTGCTACGGCGAATCCGGCCAGCTTGAGAGCGGCGATCAACCCCCGGCCACGCAGTCTGGGATGGCGGGCCATCAGCCGACGGCGATGCGCTGAACGCCGATGAATTCGTTGGTCGGGAGGTGGGGATCGGTTTCTTCGAGGCAGAGGTCGATGGCCTCGCCGGTGCGGCGCATGAGCAGGTCGAGAGATTTCGCCTGGGTGTGGCAACCCGACAGGGCGGGGACGGAGGCGACGTAGAAACCCTCCGTGTCGCGTTCAATCACGACGCTGAATTCGCGTTTTTTTCGGGTGGTTTTCATTTCTCAACGACCGTAACCACGCGGAGAACTTCCTCAAGGGTGGTGTGGCCGGCTTTGACTTTTTCCCAGCCGCTCTGGCCGAGGGTGCGCATGCCTTGCTTGCGGGCGGTCTGCGTGAGGGTGCGGGTGCTCTCGCGCTTCAGGATGAGCTCGTGGAGTTCGTCGTTGAGGCGGAAGATCTCGAAGAGACCGATGCGGCCGCGATAACCCGTCCCGCGGCAACGGTCGCAACCGACGGGAGACTTGAGCGCGGTGATGAGTTCGGCTTCGGCGGCGTCGCATTCGAGGATCGCGAGCGACTCGATGAGTTTCACTTTGCTGATCGGCTCGGGTTTCGAGCAGTTGGGGCAGAGGCGGCGGACGAGGCGCTGGGCGATGACGAGCTCGATGGCGGAGGCGACGAGGAAGGGCTCGATGCCCATGTCCACGAGACGCGTAATGGCGCCGGGGGCGTCGTTGGTGTGGAGCGTCGAGAAGACCAAGTGACCGGTGAGGGAGGCGCGGATGGCGATCTCGGCGGTGTCCTTGTCGCGGATTTCGCCGACCATGATCACGTCGGGGTCCTGGCGGAGGACGTGGCGGAGGGCGCTGGCGAAGGTGAGGCCGATCTCGGCGCGCACCTGCATCTGGTTCACGCCGGGGACCTCGTATTCGATGGGGTCCTCGATGGTGATGATGCGGAGATCGGTGGAATTGATTTTGCGGAGGAAGGCGTTGAGCGAGGTGCTCTTGCCGGAGCCGGTGGGACCGGTGACGAGGATGATGCCGTGCGGATAATCGAGGACACTGATGATCTGAGCCTGCTCGGATGGGCTCATGCCGAGGCGGTCCATCGTGTAGGCTTCCTTCTTCTGATTCAGAAGGCGGAGCGAGATGGACTCGGCGTAGATGGTGGGGACGGTAGAGACGCGGATGTCGAGGACGGTGGTGTTGGCCTTGAAGTTAATGCGGCCATCCTGCGGGAGGCGTTTTTCAGAGATATTCAGGCGCGCCATGATCTTGAGGCGCGAGATGATGGCGTCTTGGAAACGGAGGAGATTTTCCGGGACGGGCACGGGGACGAGCAGGCCGTCCACGCGGTAGCGGATGCGGAGCTGTTCTTCCTGCGGTTCGAAATGAATGTCGGTCGCCTGGTCCTCTACGGCCTGCTTAATGACATCGGTGACGAAGCGGACGACGGCGGCGTCTTCGTCAACGACTTCGTCGGCTTGCTGAACGGCCTCGGGGGCGACGTAGGATTCGTCGCCGTCGTCGAGGGCGCCGGAGCCGACGCCGAAATTTTCGATGATAAGCTGGTGAATGCGCTCGGGCACGGCGAGGTGCCACACGAGTGGGCGGGGCGTGAAGGTGCGGAGCCAGTCGGCCATGATTGCATCCGGCAACCATGCGGTGGCCAGATGCAGGGGCGTGCTGGAGGTGGAAGGCGTGGCGTCGGCGCCATCGGCGTTGGCGGGTCCGAACTTGATCGGGATGATCTGATAGTCGTGGACGAGGCGGGCGGGGAGCAGGCCGCGGGCGTCGGGATCGGTCTCGAGGTTGCTGGCGATGTCGAGGCCGGCGGGGGCGGCGAGGGCGGTGAGCGTCTCGGGCTCGGGCTGGGCGAGCGCAGTCGCAAGCGCCCCGAGACGCAGACCACGCGAGGCTTCGCGGATGGCTTGGAGTTGTTCCTCGTTGAGCCGCGCGACGAGGGACGCGGGCAAGGGATCGGGGGCGAGCGCGGTCATCGGTGGGGCGGCGCGTGGGCTTACTTGAGCTTTTCCAAGAGGGGCACTTTGGCGGGCTTGGAGGGATCGACGAGGAAATGGTTGATCTGATCCTTGTTGGAGAGAACGTTGATATTCTTCGAGGTATCGGAGCTGCCTTCGCCGGGTTTGATGACGTGGGGGCGGACGAAGAGGAGCAGCTCGGTGCGCTCTTTCTTGTTTTCGCGTGCGCCGAAGATTTGGCTGAGGATCGGAATCTCGGTAAGGAAACCAAGCTTGCCGCGGCTGCGGCTGGTCTTGGTGCGTTGGAGACCGCCGAGGACGATCATTTCGCCGTCGATCACGTTGATAAAGGAAGTGGCTTGGCGGCGGCCGATGACGGGCTGGGCGTTGCCGTCGATGGTGACGCTGTCGAGAATGTCGTCCACCTTCTGATCGATTTTGAGCTGGATGCTGCCGTCGTCGCCAATGAGCGGAGTGACCTTGAGGTCGATGGCGATGTCTTTGTAGGTGACTTGGGAACTCGTCGTGAGGCCGGCGGTGCCCGAGTTGGGGGTGGAGGTGCTGCCGGTGATGATGGGTTGGGACTGACCGACGATGACCTGAGCCTCCTTGTTGTGAGTGGTGACGATGGTCGGAGCGGAAAGAATGTTTACATTGCCCCGGGAGCCGGCGTCGCCGAGGGCGGCTTCGAAGGCAAAGGGGTTGACGACGCCTTTGGAGACCGACCAGCCCGCGACGTCGGTGGCGAAATTGGTGATTGAGGTGGCGCCCTTGGCGGTGGGGCCGACGGTGAGATTGAGCTTGGAGATGCCACTTTTGTCGGTGTCGCTGAGCGTGACCTCGGCGATGATCACCTCAATGCGGACTTGCGCGAGGACGATGTCGATCTTGTCCACGAGGTCTTTGATGAGGCGAATGTCGTCGCCGGTGCCAGAGACGATGACGGCGTTACTGCGTTCGTCGTAGGTGACCACGGCGAGGGCGCTGAATTCATTCCCGCCGGCGAGATTGGCGTCAGGTCCGGCGAGATTTACCATGGCGGGTTGAGGGCCGACAGGTTGGGGGGCGACGGGCTGGCCAGGGATCACGACCTGACCGGGCCGGACGGACTGGGCGGCGGTTTTTTGGGCGGCGTTGGTCTGGCCGGTGACAATGCTGACGAGGAGCGTCGAGACGTCTTTCGCGGCGGCGTGTTTGAGGTAGATGACCTCGTTGCGCGTGTTGGGGTCGGCCTTGACGTCGAGTTTGCCGATGAGTTCGTCGAAGAAAGGATACTGGCGGGCATCGGCGATGAGGATGATCTGGTTGGTGCGATCATCAGCGCTGTAGGTAGTGCTGGTGCCGAGCTGGGTCTGTAGAGTGCCCTGCAGGATGGTGCGGAGCTTGTTGACGAGGTCGCTGGCCTTGGCGGATTTCAGCGGGTAAAATTTCGGGATGAGGCCGGAGGTGGCGGGGCGGTCGAGGGCTTTGATGAGGCTTTCGATGCGCTGGAGGTTGCTGACGGAATCGGTGATGAGCGCGGCGTTGGTCTTGTCGAGGACGACGAGGCCGCCGCCGATGCCGGGGGTGAGCAGACCCCCGAGCTGGGGCACGAACTCGTTGACGCGGAGGAAATCGAACTGGAAGACCTTGGTGGCGATCTTGCCGGAGGCAGGCTGGTCGCTAGCGAGGCCGGTGATCATCTCGGGGGCTTCGGTCTTGGCGTTGGCGAGGCCGACGACCTTGAGGAAACGTTCGCCGAGGGGGACGACGCCGATCTGGTTGAGGGCGAGCAGGGTCTCGATGGCGAGCACCAGTTCGGAGCGCGGGATGGGTCGGTCAATGACCAAGGTGTATTCAGCGGTCTGGAGGGCGGCGGGGCGGAGGATGCTGCGGCCGGTGTGGAGCTCGAGGGCGGAGAGGACGCCGTCGATGGGAAGGCCGCTGATCTTGAACGACGGGATCATTTCGTCGGGGTTGGGTTTCACGTCGGTCGTGATCACCTTGGCCGGGACGGGCAGCAGAGCCGGTGAGGGCGCCGGGGCGGGCGTTTGCGCGATGAGGGCGGTGGAGAAAGCGAGGAGGGCGGCGACGAAAGGCAGGCGGACGAGGCGCGGAGTCATGCGGGGGGATAGCGTTGGGATGAATTATGCGCCGAGTGCGCAGAGGGTTGAGAGCGAGGAGTAAGCGTGCGGGGATGTAAACGGTCTTGTGTTATGACGGCACAGGTCGCCGAAGGTTGCCACGATTTGGCGGGATGGATTTGCCGCTTGCCGGAGGCTGAGGCGGGGCCAACGGTTTTGGGCTGCGATGGGCAATATTTTTGGAAAACTCTTCACGATCAGCACTTGGGGCGAGAGCCATGGGCCCGGGGTGGGCGTGACCATCGACGGGTGTCCGCCGGGGCTGCCGATTACGTCCGAGGAAATCCAAGTAGAGCTTGATCGGCGGCGGCCGGGGCAGAGCGACATCGTGACGCCGCGAAAGGAAGAGGACAAAGTGGAGATCTGGTCCGGAATTTTCGAGGGTAAGACCACGGGCACGCCGATCACTTTGATCGTGCGCAATGCCGACCAACGGTCGGGCGCCTACGACGAGATGCGGGACAAATTCCGGCCGTCGCACGCGGATTTCACGTATCAGCAGAAATTCGGACTACGAGATCATCGCGGCGGCGGGCGGAGTTCGGCGCGCGAGACGGTGGGCCGCGTGGCGGCGGGGGCGATCGCGAAGAAGATTTTGATGTCCAGCCAAGGTGCTGCCAGCGGCGTGGAGATCCGGGCGTTTTTGACTCAGGTGCACGATATCGTGGCGCCGGCGGAGGCGTTGGCGGGATTTCCGACGCTGGCGGAGGTGGAGGCGACGCCGGTGCGTTGTCCGCATCTGCCGACGGCGGAGAAAATGATCGAGCGCATCAAGGCGGTGCGCAGCGAGGGCGACTCGGTGGGCGGCGTGATCGAGTGTCGTGTGCGCGGGGTGCCGGCGGGGTGGGGCGAGCCGGTGTTTGACCGGTTGGAGGCGGATCTGGCGAAGGCGATGCTCTCGCTGCCGGCGACGAAGGGTTTTGAGATCGGCAGCGGGTTTGCGGGCGCGCGGCTGCGCGGGAGCGAGCATAACGACGCGTTTGAAAACCGCGACGGGCAGGTGCGCACGGCGACGAATCGTTCGGGCGGGGTGCAGGGCGGCATCAGCAACGGCGAAGAGATTGTCTTCCGCGTGGCGTTCAAACCGACGGCGACCATTTTGCAGTTGCAGGCGACGGTGGACAAAACCGGTGCGGCGACGGAGCTTATGGGACGAGGTCGTCACGATCCGTGCGTGGTGCCGCGCGCGGTGCCCATCGTCGAGGCGATGACGGCGCTCGTGCTGCTCGATCACTGGCTGCGGCAGAGCGCGCAGTGCGGGACGTTTAAGTTTTGAGGGTGCGTGGGGTGGGCGGGCGGCCGGGGCATATGGCGGAAGCCGGAGAGGGCCCGCGAAACACGCGAATGAACGCGAAAAAAATCGGCAGGGATAGGGTGAGGAGAGTCGGGTAGACGCGGGGCGACCGGGCACGGATTGCGAGGCGGAAAAACGCGTTGGGGACAACGCGTCCCATCTCGGAGTGAAAGAATCGTTGGCACTTGGGCGGGGGTTCTTTTCAGTCGTGGGCAAATGAAGAGTGCAGAAAAACCTCTGGTTTATGTGATCCTCGGCGCAGCCGGGTCGGGGCGGCGCGAAGTGCTCCTCGATTTGATTGAGGGCGGCCTCGCGCCGGAAGCGAAGGCGGCCGTGTTGATGGCAGCGGCTGAGCCAGGGGCAGACATCGACGCGAGGTTGCCCGCGGTCACGCGCTGGGGCTGGACTCAAGCCGGGACGATCGAGGCGGAATTGCCGGCGGGGGCGACGCACGTGTTTTTCGTGACTGACGGCCGGCGCAGCCCGGTGGACCAGATGGAGGCGTTCAAGGCGTGGATCGAGCTGCAGCCGGCCGAAATGGCGCGGGTGTTTACCGTGATCAACTGCCAGCTCGCCGAGAAAAACCCGCCGTTGCGGGCGTGGTATGAGGCGTGCGTGCATTTCTCCGACGTGGCGCTCCTCAATCGCCGCGAAGGCGTGGGCAATAAATGGCT
The DNA here is from genome assembly GCA_014376585.1 of Opitutaceae bacterium. Lineage (GTDB taxonomy): Bacteria > Verrucomicrobiota > Verrucomicrobiia > Opitutales > Opitutaceae > Tous-C4FEB. The sequence goes on from JACMRG010000240.1 coordinate 8,597, forward strand.
GAGCGATTTCCGCGCGTTTTTCGACGACCAGTATGTGCCGTGTTTGTTTGAGTTTGTTAAGGCCGGGCGGGTGAAGAATCCGCCGATGATTCTGGAGCCGCAGGCACGGCGGATGACCCACATTTTTGACGACGAACTCGAATGGATCGTGCTGGACGAGGAAGGCTCCGAGGACGACGGCGGCAAATTGAAGGACGGGGAGGAGGAAGAGGTCGAGGTCGCGCGCGAGGAAGATCCTTATTTTGCCCGCGACGCGGCGGGGCGGCGCGCGAAGCGGATCGTGGAGATCGCGGAGTTTTTGCCGAAGCCCGCGGGCGCAGAAAGCGGCTGAGGCGGGAAAGCTCCGAGATCGCGCGGAACCGCGTTCCTACAGCTGAATCGTTCCGGCTGAGGGTAACGTCGAAAAACGGGGCTATTCCGGCGTGGGGCCGGTTCTCGGCGCCGGCCTGATTTACTAGGCCGTGTCTTCGAAATAAACTGGGCGAGAAGTATTTTAAATTCCGATACTGAGTGCTTGCAACGAGGCTGATGATATGTTCACATAATGTTGGGAAACAAGCGATAAGGTTCGTCCTGAGTGACAGGCACTGGGAC
>JACMRG010000241.1 GCA_014376585.1 Opitutaceae bacterium
CCCGGGCGCCGCGTCCGCCAGTCTCTCCGCCGCCCCGCGCCCCCCCCCCCACCCGCCCGCGCGCCCCCCCCGCGTGCGCCAGGAGGCCGCGAAGCAACCCGCCGCCACCACGGCCGCCGAGGCCAACGCCACCGCCGCCACGACCGCGCCCACGCTCACCGCCAACGCCCCGCAGGCCAACTTCGCGGCCGCCACCGGTGACAATGTCGCCGCGCAGGTCACCACGTTGGAAAACGATTTCATCCGCGTGCGCTTCACCGATTTCGGCGGCGCCGTCCGCGACATCGCGCTGAAAAAGTATCCCGCCGCGCAGGATCGGCCCGATCCGTTCGTCTTTAACGAACTCCACGCCGATCCCATGCTGGCGCTCACCGAGTTCCCCGGCCTAGACCGCGCCACGCGCTACACCCTCGTCAGCAGCACGCCCACCGAGATCGTCTTCCGCGCCGTCCTCGACGGCCGCCTCGAAGTCACGCGCCACTACACGCTGCCGCCAAGCACCGACGCGGCCAAGAGCCTCACCGACCCTTACCAACTCCGCCACGAGACCACGTTCCGCAATCTCACTGACAAGACCGCCGTGCCCATGCGCGTCGCGTTCGCCCTCGGCACCGCCGCGCCCGTCAACGCCCTCGACTACGGCATCGCGTTGAAAACCGGTTACCACACGCCCGACACCCAGAAATTCATTGCCCGCTCCGATCTCGAGGGCGGCGGCTTCTTCTCCAATTTCGGCATCGGCAATCGCGACCCGCTTTCCAACATCACCAGCCCCGGCCCGATTCTCTGGGCCTCGGTGAAGAATCAATTCTTCACCAGCATCCTCACGCCTGACGCTCCCGCCGCCAGCCTCGTCACGCGCCGCGTGAAACTCCTCACCGCGCTCCCCGACACCGACCACAACGCCTACGGCATCGCCGGTGCCGCCCAATTCGAGTTGCCCGCCCTCGCCGCCGGCGCCACCACCAAACTCGGCTCCAATTTCTACGTCGGCCCCAAAGAATACAAACGCCTCGCCAACGGTGACGTGTTCAAAGCCGACCAGGACAAGGTCATGGACTACGGCTTCTTCGGCTGGGCCTCGAAGCTCCTCATCACCCTCATGACGTGGATGCACAGCATGGTCGGCAATTGGGGCTTCGCCATCATGCTCACGACCCTCGCGCTGAAGGTCGCCTTCATCCCACTCACGCTCGCCTCGACGAAATCCATGAAGCGCATGGCCAAGCTCCAGCCCGAGCTCGCCGCCCTCAAAGAGAAGTTCAAGGACAACCCCCAGAAACAGCAGCAGGCCACGATGGCGCTCTTCAAAGAGCGCAAGGTGAACCCCGTCGGCGGCTGTCTCCCGCAGCTCCTCACCATCCCGTTCTTCATGGGTTTTTACTCCATGCTCTCCAGCACCGCCGAACTGCGTTTCGCCCCGTTCCTCTGGGCGCACAACCTCGCTGCTCCCGACACGCTTTTCTATCTCGGGCCCATTCCGGTCAACGTCCTCCCGTTGCTCCTCGGCGTCGTGATGGTCTTCCAGATGAAGCTCACGCCGACCTCGCCCACGATGGATAGCACGCAGGCCACGATGATGAAGTTCATGCCGATCATCTTCACCTTTTTCTGCTACAGCCTCCCCGCCGCCCTCTCGCTCTACTCGACGACCAACGGCCTCTTCACCATCGCGCAGCAGCTCCTCATCAACCGCATGAAGGACGAAGAACTTCCCGCCGCCCCCGCTGCCGCCCTGGCACCCAACTTCCACGGCAAACCCGTCAAAAACGTCACCCCGAAAAAGAAGTGAGGCAGGGCGCGACCGCCGGGCGCGCCGCCTCGCCCCGAGCCAGGCCGCCCGCATCTTCCGCCTCCGATCTCTCAGGTCTCAACTTTTCCGCCCCCGAATGGCCGGCCATAACAAGTGGTCCAAAGTTAAACGCGGCAAAGCCATCACCGACGGCCGCCGCAGCAAGGTCTTCTCCAATCTCTCCCGCGAGATCACCCTCGCCGCCCATTCCGGCGGCGGCGATCCCGATGGCAACGCCCGCCTCCGCACCCTTCTCCTCAAGGCGCGCGAGGCCAACCTGCCCGCCGAAAATATCGACCGCGCCATCAAGAAAGGCACCGGCGAACTCCCGGGCATCGTCTACGAAGAGATGACCTATGAAGCCTACGGCCCCGGCGGCGTCGCCTTCGTCGTCCAGGTCACCACCGATAACAAGACCCGCGCCGCCAAAGATCTCCGCGCCATCTTCTCCCGCCACGGCGGCAACCTCGCCGCTTCCGGTGCCGTGATGTTTCAGTTTCTCCACGCCGGCCAGTTTCTCATCGCCCGCGAGGCGATCACCGAAGACGCCCTCACCGAACTCGCCCTTGAAGCCGGCGCCGACGACATCATCACCACCGCCGACGGCTACGAACTCCGCTGCGGCATCCACGCCTTCGACCGGATCGCCCACGCCCTCGACGACAAAAAGATCAAACCCGTCAGCGCCGAGATCGCCTACATCCCCACGACCACCGTCGCCGCTCCCACCGGCCACCTCGCCGAAGACCTCGCCGAACTCCACCAATCCCTCGACGAGCTCGACGACGTCCAACACGTCTTTTCCAACGAGAGCGAATAGGCCCGCCCCAATTCCGCCCTCGGCCCAACCATGCTCCTCAGCGCTGCACCTAATACCGGCGGCTGGGGTAATTTAAATTTTTCCGGGTAGTGTCGGGACCTCCGGGCCCGACGGGTTCCGGGCCCAACGGTTTGGGGGATTTTTATCGGTCCGCCGCGCCCAGAGGCCGCGGCGCCGCCTCAAACGGTCCAAAGTCCAAAAATTTGAATTCGTTGCTATAAGAGCGCCCTGCATCCCTCTGAATTTTTTTCCGCGCTAGCGTCATATCACCGCCGCGCCCTTGCCTCGCATGGCCATTGCTAGTCTCTTGTTCCACCGCATGACCGACGAGATCGAGGCCCCTTCCGCTCCCGCGTCCGCGCCGCGTTACCTCGCAGCCGACGAGGTCGGCCTCGTCACGTCCCAAGACTTCGTTTATCCGCGCGCCTTTACGTTCAAGAACGGCCAACAGCTCTCCGGCCTTGCGCTCCGCTACGAAACTTACGGCACCCTCAACGCCACTCGCGACAACGCCGTTCTCATCTGCCACGCGCTCAGCGGCAACCACCACGCCGCCGGTTGGAATTCGCCCGCCGATAAAAAACCCGGCTGGTGGAATAACCTCATCGGCCCAGGCAAAGCCGTCGATACCCGCCGCTTCTTCGTCATCTGCGCCAATGTCCCCGGCGGCTGCTCCGGCTCCACCGGCCCCTCCTCGCCCAACCCCGCCACCGGCGAACCCTACGGCCTCCGCTTCCCCGCCCTCACCATCCTCGACATGGTGCGCGCGCAAAAACTCCTCCTCGATCACCTCGGCGTCGCCGAACTCCACACCGTCATCGGCGGCTCCATGGGCGGCATGACCGCGATGCTCTTCGCCATCGAGTTCCCCCGCTTCACCCGCCGCCTCCTCGCCATGGCCACCACCGCCCGCGAAGGCGCGCAGGCCATCGCTTTCAACGAGGTCGGCCGCCAGGCCATCATGCAGGACCCCGCCTGGCTCAACGGCGACTACCCGCGCGACGGCGGTCCCCGCGTCGGCCTGGCGATCGCCCGGATGATGGCGCACATCACCTACCTCTCGGACGCCAGCATGGAGCGCAAATTTGGCCGCCGCACCATCCAATCCCGCGCCCAGAGCCCGCAACTCCACAGCGAACTTCCGGCCTCCGGCGCTCCGCCTTCAGACTCTCCGCTCTCAACTCTCAACTCTCAACCGTCCGCCGCCGCGGCGGACTTCAACATCCAGTTCGAAGTCGAGAGCTACCTGCGCCATCAGGGCCAGACTTTCATCAACCGCTTCGACGCGAATTCGTATCTCTACATCACCCGGGCCCTCGACCAGTTCGATCTCGACCACGCCTACGGCTCGCTCGAGCAGGCCTTCGCCCCCGTGCAGGCCGAATCGCTCGTGGTCGGTTTCACCAGCGACTGGCTCTTCCCGCCCGAGCAGAATCGCGCCATCGCCCTGGCGCTCCTTCGTGCCGGCAAGCGCGCCAGCTACGCCGAACTCGCCACCGACCTCGGCCACGACTCCTTCCTCCTCGAGAGCGAAGAACTCTACGCCCTCGTCCGCGGCTTCCTCGAACGCGACCAACCCTACGCCTCCGATTTCGCGATCTGATCGCGCTGTCAAGCGCACGTTTGTCACCACGAAACACACAAAACACACGAAATGAAAATCCACCTCATTTCCTCCTGCTCCGCTTTCGTGGATTTCGTGTGTTTCGTGGTTAAAAAAAATCCGCCTCCATGACCCAGCTCGTCGAAAAACGCACGGTGGACATGCAAATCATCGGGGACTGGGTCGAGCCCAGCACCCGCGTCCTCGACCTCGGCTGCGGCCGTGGCGAACTCCTCGATTACCTCGTGCAGACCAAGCAAGTCTCCGCGCTCGGCGTGGATCTCGACTTCGGAAAAATCACCGCCTGCGTCCGTCGCGGCGTCCCCGCCTACCAAGGCGACATGATCGCCTGCATGGCCTCCTTTCCCGCGCGCCATTTTGATCGCGTCATCTGCTCGCGCACCGTGCAGGAACTCCACGCGCCCGCCTCCGTCATCGCCGAAGCCCTCCGCGTCGCGCGCTCGGTCACCGTCGGTTTCGTCAACCACGCCTTCTGGAAAAACCGCCTCGATCTCCTCGTGCGCGGTCGCAAGGCCCGCAACGCCGTTTACACCACGCCCTGGGCCGAAAGCCGCCCCGCCAATCCTGTCTCCGTCGCCGACTTTGAGGATTTCTGCACCGCCCAAGGCATCCGCATCACCCGCCGCGCCCTGCTCATGGGCGATTGGAAAACCCCCTGCCCCGCGCTCCCCAATCTCCTCGCCGGCTACGCCCTCTACGACCTCACGCGCTGAAGGTGGGGCGCGTTGTCCCTAACGCGCCGGCCCGCCTTCGCCTGATTTCTTCCGTGTAGCCCGCGTGCTCCGTGGGCACCCTCAGAATCCGTCCTCACTCCTGTCCATCGCCCCATGCCCGCCAGCCTCCGCCTCCTCTTCCTCGGCTCTCTCCTCGGCACCGCCGCCTGCGCCGCCGCGCACGTCCTCACGTTCGCCGACGTCGCGTTCTATCCCGTTCTCGTCACGGTCCCCCTGCTCTTCGTCATTTTCCCCCTCGTGCTCTGGAAGTTTCGCGGCATCCCGAAGAAAAATTTCTTCTCGGAAATCTTCGGCGAAATCCCCCGCTGGATGAAAATCGGCGGAGCTATCCTGCTCGTTTATACGTTCGCCAATTTCCTCCTCTGCGTGCGTCAGCTTGAGGGCGGCAACGCCCGTCGCCTTCCAGAAAACCGCCTCGTCCTAATGGCGAAGGCCAAAGTCATCCGCGACCTTACCCCCGCCGAATTCCGCCACGCCCAAGCCGTCGAAGTTCGCCTCATGACCGGCCATCTCTTCGCGTTCTTCGCTTTCGCCGCCTTCGCCACCCATGCCTGCTGGCTCAAATCCGGCCCCGCGATGGCCACCGCCAAAATCCGTTCGGGTTCGTAGTCCCGGATTCAGGCGGAATCCACGCCGCCCTTGGTCCGCACAACCATTCGTCCGCCCGGGCGTCTCTCTTCTCCCGCCTCTCCATTCTCTTCGTCTCGCATGAACCTGCTCCGCCTCCCGGCTTTTTTCCCCGCCCTCGCCTTCACTTTTGCCCTCACTGTCCACGCCGCGGAGCCCGCGCCGGAATCCACCGCGCCCAAGCTCGCCGTCGTCATCGCCGTGGACCAGTTGCGCGCCGATTACCTCGTGCGCTTCCGTCCCTACTTCGGCGAGGGCGGTTTCAAACGCCTCCTCGACGGCGGCACCGATTTTCAAAACGCCCACTACCGCCACGCCATCACGCTCACCGCCCCCGGTCACGCCCAGATCCTCAGCGGCGCCTTCGCCCGCGACCACAGCATCATCGCCAACGAGTGGCTCGACCGTGATTCCTGGGAAATGATCAACTCCGTCGAGGACCGCGAGAGCCCGCTCATCGGCATCAACCCTGGCGAGATGGGCCCCGCCGCCATCCTTGCCCCCACCCACACCGGCCGCTCTCCGAAAAATTTCCACGCCACCACCGTCGGCGACGAACTCAAGAAACTCCACGGCGCCGACTCCAGGGTCTTCACCGTCTCCAACAAGGACCGCTCCGCCATCCTCCTCGGGGGTCAAAAGGCCGACGGCGCCTACTGGGACGAGATCGGCCGCTTCGTCACCTCGCGGCACTACCGCGCCGAACTCCCGGCCTGGGTCGCCGCCTTCAACGCCGAAAAGCGCGCCGAAGCCGCCTTCGGCAAAACGTGGGACCGTCTCCTCGCCCCGGAAATCTACGACCAGGTCCAGGGCCCCGACGACGTCCCCGGCGAAACCGCGAACTTCGGCTTCACCCGCGTGTTTCCCAAAAAAATCGACGGCGGCAAAGCCGTGCTCTCTCCGTCGTTTTTTGACGCTTACGAAAATTCCCCCTATAGCAGCGAGGTCCTCGGCGCCTTCGCGCAACGCGCCCTGGTCGAGGAAAAATTGGGCCTGCATTCCGCCACCGATCTGCTCGCGGTGAGTTTTTCCCAAATCGACGTCATCGGCCACAGCTACGGCCCCGACAGCCACGAGGTCATGGATGCCGTGCTCCGCCTCGACCGCGTGCTGGCCGCGCTCCTCGACGCCATCGACCGCCACGTCGGCCTCGCGCGCTGCGTCGTCGTGCTCACCGCCGATCACGGCGTGTCCCCCCTGCCGGAGCTCGCCCCCGGCCACCCACCCGGCCGCGTGAAAGGCGCCGATCTCGACGCCGCCTGCGCCCGTGCCCTCGACGCCGCCTACGGCCCCCTCGCGCCCGGCGAACTCTGGCTCACCCGCGACAACCTCGCCTACCACCTCCGCCCCGCCGCCCTCGCCGCCAGAAAAATCACCGCCCACGACGCCGCGGTCGTTCTGCAAAAAGCCCTCCGTGCCCACCCCGCCGTCGCCGAGGTCTTCACCCGCGACGAACTCCTCGCCGCCCCACCCACCGGCGACGGCGTGCTCGCCATGACGCGCCGCAGTTACAACGACAGCCGCGGTCGCGACGTGCTGCTCGTGCTGAAGCCCTATCATTTCCTCGCCCGCGCCACCGGTTCCACCCACGGCTCGCCCAACGACTACGACACCCATGTGCCCTTGCTCTGGTTCGGCGCCGGCGTCCCCAAAAGCATCCGCACCGAGTCCGTCGGCGTCGAAGACATCGCCCCCACGCTTTCCGCCCTCCTCGGCATCCCCGCCCCGCCCCTCGCCCGCGGCCGCCGCCTCTTCTGAAGGTAGGGCCGCCGCCCGTCGGCGCGCCGTCCGAAGTGGAGCGGTGTCTCCGGCCCGCCCTCTCCACAAATTCGCTCGCCCTCCGAGTGCGTAGCCCCGCCTTCAGGCGGAATCCGCACTCGCGCTCGCGCCCGCCCCTCGGCCCATTTCCGGTTAAACTTCCGCGCATAACCCGCGCCGCCCTTGCCCACCCATCCGGCACAACGAAAGCTTCGCCCCACGCATGAACGCCACCCCCTCCTCGCCCGCCACTCCCTCGGCCCCCTCCACACCTTCCCCCGACTCGCGCCTCCAAGCCTACCTCAACCTCAAACTCCGTGAGATCGGCCAGCCCGGCGTCGCCCTCCCCGATGACGACGGCGTCGCGGCCCTCGTCGGCAACTTCCTCGCCCTCAGCCGCGAGAAAGACCGCGCCCTGGCCCGCCACCTCTGCCCCCTCGATCAGCGCATCCAGAATTTTTTCTTCAACTACCTCGACGGCGTCCCCGCGATCCCGCGTCTGCCCGGCACCACCCTTGTCCTCGACCGCCCCGGACTCGCCCGCGCCCTCTCACTCCCGCCGGGCCGCGACGAACACCACAGCCCCATTCTCACCTCCTACCGCGTGCGCCAGGGCGTGCTCCACAATCCGAAAAGCGACCGCCGCACCACGCAGGGTATTTTTCACGTCACCGAGGGCGGCCTGCCCATTCCCAACGACAAAAAAGGCGTCCCACCCGCCGTCTTCGCGCGCCTGCTCGCCCACGCGCTCAACCCGCCCGCCGATTTTCTCCGCCTCCCCTTCACCGCCGCAGAATCCGTCCAGGCCGAGACCTTCGTCTCGCTCCACCTCCGCCCCGTCGTCGTCCCCGCCGTGCCCGGCTTCACGCCCCAGCGTGCCATGGAAACGCGCTTCTTCGTCCCCGGCGCCCTCGTCGCCAACCTCGACTTCGTCGAAAGCATCTTTGGCAACGCCGGCGATCCCCACCTCCCCGAAAACGACGCCGCCCTCGATCCCGAACACTGGACCGGCCACACCGGCTGCATCATCCTCGCCCCGCATCTCAACGGCCTGAAGAAACGCGACCTTGGCCTCCCCGCTTGGACCGACGCCACCGAGCGCCAGCGTCGCGACGGCATGTGCTGGCGGTCTCAGGATGAGCCCTACAACGACGGCGGCGCCTTCAAGCTCACCGCCCGCGACGTCTCCGGCGTCATCGTCACGCTCATCTCCGACAATTATTTCGGCTACTGCAAAAAAGAGGTGAAGACCCAGATCAGTTTCGCCGCCAATCTCCTCGGCCGCGCCGAGGAAGAGCACGCCGGCGGCGCCATCGTTTTCCCCAGCTACGATCTCGGCGAACACTTCCAGCTCAGCACCTACGTTCCCGTCGTGGATCACTCCTTCGCCGAAGCCCTCGCCCTCCTCGGTGAACGCGCGCAACTCCAGCCCGGCGGCTGGGCCGAGGACCGCACCTGCCCCGGCATTTACTACGTTCCCGCCGACGCCGCCTTCGACCTGCGCACCCAGACGATCGCCTGGCACGACTCCGCCGCCACCGGCCCCGCGCTGAAACTTCTCCCCGGCCACACCTACGTCCTCCCCTCCGGCTACAAGGTCGAGATGGTCAAACCCGACGACGGCCGCCGCTGGCGCCTCCGCGGCACCACCGCCGAGGGCCTCCTCTGCCACAAGCCCTGCACCGTCTCCGGCGGCGGCAAATCGGAAATCTCAAAATCCATCGCCGACGCCACCTTCACCGGCACCGTCTTCGTGGACGACCTCGCCCGCGACCTTGACTCCGTTGACGCCATCCTCCGCCGCGATTTCGGCGACCGCTTCAAAGATCCCGCCGCCAACAAACCCCGCGGCCGCACCATCCTCAGCCCCGCGCGCTCCCTCGGCTCCGTCATCAAGCTTCTCAGCCCCGGCCCCGACTACACCGATGCCTACAACACCTGGCTCGCCACCATCCCGCTCTACGTCCGCGACCTCGTCCTCACCGTCAAACGCCTCCACCGCCCCGAGCTGGGCGACGACTGGCGCAAACAATTCAGCGTGGATTCCATCAACGCCCGCCCCGGCAACGAACTGAAATACCACCGCGCCAAACTCCTCACCCGCTACCTCCGCATCGGCTTCGCCCGCGATGGCGGCTGGCGCACGTTTACGTTGCGCAAAGATTTTCTCCCCGCCGAAAAAATCCAGGTCGAAGACGACATCACCGCCTCCGTCGTCGCCCCGCGCGCCTCGGTCCCGGGCCTTCCCGCCAGCGCCACCGCCGCATCACTGAAGTTCGTCCACAACTGCGAGCTCCGCCTCTTCCAACGCCCCGACGACGCCATCATCCGCGGCTACGACAAACGCACCGAGCGCGACTTCAGCGGCACGGGAATTTTCTTTTCCAACTACGAGCCCCTCACCCACGCCCAAGCCCTGACGATCGTGGACGACACCCTCGGCTTCGATTCATTCACCAAGCCGATGCGCGGCAATTTCAACGGCTTCCTCGCCGCTGAACGCCCCGCCTTTCTTGCCTCCCCCGCCCACCCCCGACTCGTTGACGGAAAACCCTCCAAAAACCCCCGCTACCTCCAGGACCGCCTCGACCTCGACGACCCCCGCGCCACCTACCTCGCCCACACCGGCGCCCGCCTCTATCGCCGCCTCCCCGCCACCGCGCCCGTCCCCTTCCCCGTCGGCGCGGTCCTCATGGGCCGTCGCCTGAATCCCCCCGTGCCCGGCGTCCGCCCGCTCTGCGTCTTCGGCCCCATCCACTACCAGGAAGTGCCCGAGGCGTTCATGGACCTGATCGCGAGCCTCACCGGCAAATCCCCTTCCACCACCGGCGCCGGCTCCGAAGGCGCGCTCACCAAGGGCCCGTTCAACGCGCTCCCGCCCATCTACGATCTCAACGCCGCCTTCGTCTCCTTCGTCCTCACCGATCTCCCGATCTTCTGCTCCGCCGCCGGCTGGGTCGGCCCGCGCCTCCGCGTCGATCACGACATCAGCCTCCTCATCCCGGAAATCTGGTGCCGCATGACCCCCGAGGAGCGCACCCCCGCCCATCTCATCGCGGGCGGCTACCTCGAGCGCTGCACCGATCTCGCTATCAACGGCCGCCACGTGCTCGCGAGCCGCCTCGGCTGGCGCATCACCGCCCGCTTCGTCCAGACGTTCTGCGGCCGCGTCCTCAGTCACCCGAGCACGCTCTTCGAAGCCGAACTGCTCCAACCCGAAAAACAGGACGCCAACGTCTTCGCCGACGGCGTCGAAAATATCGTCAACGCGATGCGCGAAGCCGCCGCCCACTACTTTGCCGACGGCTCCATCGAGCAAGCCGTGCCGCCCCTGCGCGCGCTCCTCCACCTCATGCGTGACGGCACCTGGGAAAACCGTGGCGCCGATGATCCGACCTTCCGCGCCCTCTTCGCCCGCGAGTCTCTCCTCGCGAGCCCGTGGTATCGCGCCCGCCTTGAAGCCCAGCGCACGATGGATGAACACCTCGCCCACCGCCACGTCCTCTACCTCGAGAAATTCCTGACTCGCCCCAACTACGCCGACGTCGCCGTCCGCCTCGACATCTCCTCTCGCCTCACCCGCCTCCAAGCCACGGTCCGCGCGACCCGCACCACCGGCTACATCGAAACCCTCACCGGCACCCTCGGCGTGGACCCCAGCATCGTCGCCGCCCTCCCCGAGACCCCGGCCTGATCGCCAAGAATCTTTCTCTTTCCTCTTAATCTTTCCCTTTTTCTTTCTCCCTTATCAGAGGAATTAGCCCGAGTTCCGCAGTTGGAGCAGGGAGTGAAAATAGTTTCAGAGGAGAGCGGTTTTTCCCGCGGAGCTGTTTACGAGGGAAGTTGATTTTTTGGAGCGATGTAGTGCCGGACGCCCCGTTGTGA
>JACMRG010000242.1 GCA_014376585.1 Opitutaceae bacterium
CCGCCGCGCGGCGGCCAAGGTTCTCTCGCAGATTTTTTTCTAGGCCCCGCATCCTCCTGACCCCACGCTGTCAGTGGGCCCTGTTACCGCGCTCCCATGAAATCCGCTCCCTGCCCCTGGCCCCGCAACGCGCTCGACCTCGCCTACCACGACACCGAGTGGGGCGTCCCCCTCCACGACGACCCCGCGCTCTTCGAACTGCTCATCCTCGAGGGTGCCCAGGCCGGCCTGAGCTGGTCCACCATTCTCGCCAAACGCGAAAACTACCGCCGCGCCTTCGACCAGTTCGACGCCGAGAAAATCGCCCGCTACAACGCGAGGAAAGTCGCCGCCCTCCTCGCCGACGCCGGCATCGTCCGCAACCGCCTAAAAATCGCCGCCACCATCGGCAACGCCCGCGCCTATCTCCCGCTCCACGCCGAGCCCGGCGGCTTTGACCGCTTCCTCTGGTCGTTCGTCGGGGGCAAACCCATCGTCAACCACCGCCGCCACCGCGACGCCGTGCCTACCCGCACGCCCGAAAGCGACGCCCTGAGCAAGGCCCTCCTCGCGCGCGGTTTCAAATTTGTCGGCACCACGATCTGCTACGCCTTCATGCAGGCCAGCGGCATGGTCAACGACCACCTCGTCACCTGCCCCCGCCACGCCGCCTACGCCGCCCACCCCTCCGACTCCTGATTTCCTGAGTTCCAGATTCATCTTTCCCATTCTGGGAATCGCGGCCCCGCCCGCCGCCATTTGGCTTGAGCGACCGCACCGCCCCTGCCGCACTCGCGCCACCCCATGACTCCGCTTACTCCCGCCGTGTCCGCGCCCCGCGAGGCCACCCACCTCCGCGAACTCACTCCCCGCCAGTGGAAATCCGGCATCGCCGCCTGGCTCGGCTGGTTCTTCGACGGCCTCGAACTCCATCTCTACACCCTCGTCGCGCTTCCCCTCGTGATGCAGCTCCTGCACACGACCAACCCCGCCAATCCCGAGATCAAGGAAAAGGGCGCCTACATCCAGGCCGCGTTTCTCGTGGGCTGGGCCCTCGGCGGCGCGTTCTTCGGCCGTCTCGGCGACCTCATCGGCCGCAGCCGCTCCCTTGCCCTCACCATCATCACCTACGCCGTCTGCACCGGCCTCTGCTCCTTCGCCGAGACGTGGTGGCAGCTCATGATCTTCCGCTTCATCGCCGCACTCGGCATCGGCGGCGAATGGGCCGTCGGCGCCTCCCTCCTCTCCGAAACGTGGCCCAAGGCATGGCGCCCTTGGATGGCCGCCATCCTCCAGACCGGCGTCAACCTCGGCGTCCTCGGCGCCACCGTCTTCGTCGGCCTCTTCACGACCTACATGCCGCCAGGCTCCGAGCGCTGGGTGTTCCTCATCGGCGTCTTGCCCGCCATCATGGTTTTCTGGATTCGCCGCCACGTCCCCGAGCCCGACGCCTGGCAAAAAGCCGGCACCGCCCTGCAGAAAAAACCCGGCGCCCTCGAACTCTTCCGCGGTTCCGTCCTCTCCGTCACGCTCCGCACCACCCTCGTCTGCGCCCTCGGCCTCTCCGCGTGGTGGCTCTTTCTCTTCTGGCAGACGCAGCACCTCCGCAAGGTCCTCACCGACGCCGGCACTCCCGCCGCCGAGATCACCGGCCTCGTCTCCGCCGCCTTCTTCGCCTTCAACTTCGCCTCCGTCCTCGGCAATTTCGGTGCGGGCTGGCTCGCGCGCCGTCTCGGCTACCGCCGTTCTATCGCGATCCTGTTTCTCGGTCTGGGCGCCTCTATGGCCGGCGCCTTCCTCGTGCCGCGCGGCTTCTCCTCTCTCGCCTGGTTCTGGCTCCCCGTGGGCGGATTTTTCGGCGGCGTCTTCGGCCTCTTCACGATGTATTTGCCGCCGCTGTTCCCCACGCTGCTGCGCACCACCGGCGCCGGCTTCTGCTACAACATCGGCCGCATCGCCGCCGCGGTCGCCGCTATCGTCTTCGGTCTGCTCGCCCCCGTCGGCGAATTCCGCGTCGCCCTCCTCTGGGTCAGCACCATCGCCTTCGCCGCCGCCTTCTGCGCCTGCTGGCTGCCCGAAACGGAATCCACCGCCTGACGGCCCCCCATTCCCTCACGGTTCGCCGGCACGACATTGCTCCGGCCGAAAATCCCCGCCCGTGATTTCCGCCTTTGCTCGCGCCCGATATCATTTAGTGAATCACCGCTGTGTCAGCCTCCGCCCAACTCTCCGCCGAGACCATCGCCTGTCTGCGCGATGAAGCTTACGTCCACCTCTGCCGCCAATTCCTCACCCAGGAGTTGACGCGCCTCGAGAGCGAGAAAGCGCAGATCATGACCACCCGGCCGCCCTTCGGCCTGTTAGCCTCGAAAAAAAGCCGCGGGACTTACGAGCTCTCGCTCGACTCCGCCCTCCGTTCTGAGGCGGAAATTCGCGCCAAGCTCCACGAGGTGGATCGCCTCGACCACTGCCTCAAAAGCAAGCTGCAGGACGCGCTCAATGACTACCTCGCGATCGTCAACCCCGACCATCACCTCTTCAGTGAGATATCCTCCTTGGTGGACCGCTGGCAGAATTCCGTCGGCGCCCTCAGCGAGCACGCGCTCGCCTTCGCCCGCGACCTCCGCGCCGCCGCCAAACCCGACCTTACCGCCAGTCAAAGCATCCACACCCTCGCGGTCCTCCGTTCCGCCGCCGCCTACCTTCACAGCGAAGCCGCCAAGGTTCATCTTATCGCTGAAAAAGCCTCCTCCCTCAGCGCCGGCAAACTCCCGGCCGGCACCCGCCTCCCTGCGCTGCCACCCTTTCGCCCTTCCACTTGGGTGGACCGCACCTTCGCGCTCGTGCCCGCGCGCCGCGCCGTCGAGTTTGACGCCGCCGAGGTCGAAGCCCGGGCTTTCTGCACTGCCGGCAAAAACGATCTCCTGATTCAGGCCGAGCAAACCCGCGCCGCCAGTCTTCATACCCGTCAGGCTTTTCTTGATCGCTACTGGGAACAACTCCGCGCGCACGCCCTCCAGCACTACGTCAAACCCCGCGACGTGGACGAAGTTATCATCGAACTCTCCGCCCGCCACCTCTCCGGTGACATCGAACGCCACCAACTGGAACGCATCCGCAACCCGTTTGGTATCGGCGATTGATCCGCCCCGCCCCGACTACTCGCTACCGCTACTCACTACCCGCTACTCCCGAAAAGATGGCCAAACTCTACTTCTACTACTCGGCGATGAACGCCGGCAAATCGACCGTCCTTCTCCAATCGAGCTACAACTACCAGGAACGCGGGATGCGCACCCTCGTCTTTGTCCCCGCCATCGACACGCGCTCCGGCCTCGGTCGCGTCCGCTCGCGTATCGGTTTGGAATCTCCCGCCGAGGTCCTCTCGCCCACCGATAATATTCTCAACCGCGTCCGTCACGAAAACGAGTCCGCCCCCGTCGCCTGCGTCCTCGTGGACGAAGCCCAGTTCCTCACCCGCCCCCAAGTCGAGCAACTCACCGACGTCGCCGATGATCTCGGTATCCCCGTCCTCTGCTATGGCCTCCGCACCGATTTTCAGGGCCAACTCTTCCCCGGCAGCGCCGCCCTTCTGGCCCTCGCCGATGATCTCACCGAACTCAAAACCATCTGCCACTGCGGCCGCAAAGCCACGATGAACGTCCGCCTCGCACCCGACGGCCACGCCGTCCGCGAAGGCGCCCAGATCGAGATCGGCGGCAACGAACGCTACGTCGCCATGTGCCGCCGCCATTTCAAAGCCGCCCTCACCGCCGCCTCGCCCACTCCGCCCGTCTGAACCATATCCACCCAGTCGAACTCCGACGGCAGAGTTATCGGGAAAAACTAAACGGTAAACGGTGAACGCATCCCTGCCACGGCCAAGCCCGCGTCCGCGCGCCGA
Source organism: Opitutaceae bacterium (assembly GCA_014376585.1). Classification (GTDB taxonomy): domain Bacteria; phylum Verrucomicrobiota; class Verrucomicrobiia; order Opitutales; family Opitutaceae; genus Tous-C4FEB. Next base: position 3,884 of record JACMRG010000242.1, read on the forward strand.
A
>JACMRG010000035.1 GCA_014376585.1 Opitutaceae bacterium
CACAGATGGTGAAAGATGTCGAAAAAGGGATCTACATCTTTGGTCGCGGTTCCTACTCGATCGACCAGCAGCGCTATAACTTCCAGTTCGGCGGCCAGCTGTTCTACGAAATCAAGAACGGCGAAATCGTCGGCCCGGGACAGGGCGAGGACTTTTTTCAGGAGGGTCGAGGCTTCGGATGCGGTGAGTAGAGCCATGGAAGTAAGGGGGCGGCCGGGGCGGCCTCAGATTTTGCGGGCGGTGTTGAGGACGTTGACCTTGTTGAAGCGAGTCGTGGCGCTGCCGTGGGAAACGGCGCTGGCCTGGCTGGGCTGGCCTTTGCCGTCGAAGAACGAGCCGCCGAGCGTGTAGTCGGACGAGTCGCAGATCGCGGCGCACGAGTTCCAGAATTCCTGCGTGTTCGACTGGTAGGCGACGTCGCGCAGCGGGCCGACAATTTCGCCGTTCTTGATTTCGTAAAACAGCTGGCCGCCGAACTGGAAGTTATAGCGCTGCTGGTCGATCGAGTAAGAACCGCGGCCGAAGATGTAGATGCCTTTTTCGACATCTTTCACCATCTGCGCGGGCGTGAGCGGCGTCCTGCCGGGCTGGAGCGAGACGTTCGGCATGCGCTGGAACTGCACGTCGGACCAGCCCTGCGCGTAACTGCAACCGTCGCTCGCCTTCTGGCCGAGGATGTGGGCCTGATCGCGCGTCTTTTGATAATCGACGAGGATGCCATCCTTGATGATGTCCCATTTTTTGCAGGGCACACCCTCGTCGTCGTAGCCGACGGCACCGAGCGAGCCCGCCTCGGTCTTGTCCGCGACAAAGTTCACGATCGGACCGCCGTATTTGAAATTTTTGCTCTCCCACTTATCTAGCGTGGCGAACGAGGTGCCGGCAAAGTTCGCCTCATAGCCGAGCACGCGGTCCAACTCGGTCGCGTGGCCGACGGACTCGTGGATCGTGAGAAACAGGTGCGACGGATCGAGCACGAGGTCGTATTGCCCGGGCAACACGGATTTCGCGGAAAGTTTCGCGCGCGCCTGCTCCGCCGCGACCGTGGCGTCCTCGATCATGTCGTAGGAATCGAAATAGCGCGTGGTGACGCCCGCGCGTTTGTCGGAAGCGAGACCGGCGAGATACTCGTAGCCGCGTCCGCAGGGCGAGCTGAGGGCGTTGCGCGTCTGGAACCTTCCCGACTTCGGGTCAATGGCGGTGACCGTAAACGTCGGCCAGATGCGGTGAATATCCTGATCGATGTAAGAGCCGTCGCTGCTCGCGAAATACTTCTGCTCGTTGATCTGAAACAGCTGGGAGCTGACGAAGTTGGCGCCGCCTTTCATCGCGGCGGAGTTTACCGCGAGGAGCAGGTCGGCTTTTTCCGAGAGCGGAACCGCGAAGGCGTTGCGCGTGAGCGGCGTCCTCCACGAGACCTCGCCGAGCCCCTTTTGCGGCGCAAGCACCACGGGCTCGGTCTGGAGCTTCGCGTTGGCCTTGGCGATGGCGACGGCCTCAGTGGCGGCGCGGATGATCGACTCGGTGGTGAGCTGGTCCGTCGCCATGAAACCCCACGCACCATCGACGATCACGCGCACGCCGGCGCCATAGCTCTCGGTGTTGGCGACGGTCTCGACGCGCGCTTCTTTCGTGGAGACGGACTGGTTGAGATAGCGGCCGATGCGCACATCGACGTAGCTCGCGCCGCGCTTGGTGGCGACGTTGAGCGCGGCGTCAGCGAGCTGTTTCTTGGTCGCTGCCGAAATCGGATCTTTCGAGGCGAGGGCCGCGGCGGCCGAGGTCCATTGCGGGAGGAGCAACGCACCGGTGACGATGCCCGTGTGTCCGATAAAGCGGCGGCGATTCATACGTGAAGAAAACTCAGACCGCGTCGGAGAGGCTGGAGAAGGTGAAGTCGCGCAGCACCATCGGTGGAACGAGACAGCCGTTGGCGCGCTGCGGACGACCGAGCGCCTCGACGTTGTTGAGCATGATCACCGGGCTCTCGTTGAAGCGGAAATTCTTGATGGCGTATTTGATCTCTCCGTTTTCGACGTAGAACGTGCCGTCGCGGGTGAGGCCCGTAAACAGGAGCGTCTGCGGATCGACGGGGCGGATATACCACATGCGGGTCACAAGCACGCCGCGCTTCACGCTCTTCACGAGCTCGTCGAGGCTGGCGCCGCCGCCCGCCATGATGAAACCGGAGGCGCCTTCAAACGCGCCCACGCTCGGTGCGCGACTGCCCATGCGCGGCGCGCCACCGCCGGCGATGCCATTTTTCTCCGCCCAAAAGCGTTCGTAGGCGAGATTGGTGACGACGCCATTCTTGATCCAGTCAACGGGTTTCCGCGGACGCCCGTCGCCCGCCCAGGCATCGCCGGGGATCTCCGCATTCAACGGATCGGAGGTGATGGTGACCTGCTCATCCATCAGTTTCTCGCCAAGACGACTGCCGCCGCCGGGCTTGCTCAGGAAGCTGCGACCTTCGTCGGTCTGGCGCGCGTCCATCGCCGAAATCATGTGACCGATGAGATCGACCGACGCGGCGGGCTCGAGAATGACGGTGTATTTTCCGGGCTCGATGGCTTTGGTCTCGTGCGAGCGCAGAGCCTTCTGGATCGCCAGCTCGGAAACCGAACCGGTGTCCATTTTCGAGACGTCGTTGAAATCACAGACGCCGTAGCCCGAACCTTTGCCGTCGGCGGTGCGGATCGTCACCGAGAAATCGGCGGACGAACTCTTCTGATAGCCAAAGAGCCCAGCGCTGTTCGCGACCGAGGTGAAGCCGGAATAGTCCTGCTGGAACCCGGCCGCGGTAAGTCCCTTTGCCTTGCAGGGATTGATGCTAGCGGCGGCGGCGGCGGCGCGGAAATCAGGGGTGATGCCGGCGGTGCTGTCGAAATACGCCCTGGGCGCGAGGTAGGTCTGCGGCCCGAGCAGTTTCACGTGCTCGGGATTTTCAGGCGCCACCCGGGCGAGTTCCTCGGAGCGACGGACCACTTTTTCGAGGGAAGCATCGTCAAATTCGTTGAGCGAGGTGGTGCCGGATTTTTTACCGAAACTCGAGAGCACTCCGATCGAGAGCGTGTCGGCCGCGCCGCTCGTGGAAACGGCATTGCGCGCAAAGCGGAGGTTGCCGGCGCGGCCACCGGAGAGCGTGACCTGACACTCGTCGGCTTTGGAATAGGAAAGAACTTTTTGCAGGAGGGCTTTCGCCTCGGATTCGTTGAGAGTGGCCATGACTGAAAAGGGGATTCGAGTGGGGTTGGGGAACGTGAACGCGGCTTAGATTTTACGCGCCGTGTTGATGACGTTGACCTTGTTGAAGCGCGTCGTGGCGCTGCCGTGCGAGACGGAGCTGATCTGGCCGGGCTGGCCCTTGCCGTCATTGAAAGCCCCGCCGAGGGCGTAGTCGCGTTCGTCGCAGATCGCCGAGCAGGAGTTCCAGAATTCCTGCGTGTTCGACTGGTAAGCCACGTCGCGCAACGGCCCGACGATCGCACCGTTCTTGATCTCGTAGAACAGCTGGCCGCCGAATTGGAAATTATAGCGCTGCTGGTCGATCGAGAACGAACCGTCGCCGACGATATAAATGCCCTTCTCGACGTTCTTGATCATCTCCTCGGGCGTGAGCGGCGTCTTGCCGGGTTGCAGCGACACGTTGGGCATGCGCTGGAATTGCACCGAGCTCCAGTTGTCCGCGTAGCTGCAACCGTCGCTCTCCTTCTGGCCCACGATGTGGGCCTGATCGCGCGTCTTCTGATAATCGACGAGGATGCCGTCCTTGATGATGTCCCACTTCTTCGTGGGCACGCCCTCGTCGTCGTAGCCCACCGCGCCGAGCGAGCCTGGCTGCTTTTTGTCGGCGACGATATTCACGATCGGGCTGCCGTATTTGAAATCTTTGCCCTTCCACTTATCGAGCGTGGCGAAGGAGGTGCCGGCGTAGTTCGCCTCATAACCGAGCACGCGGTCGAGTTCGGTGGCATGGCCGACAGACTCGTGGATCGTGAGCCAGAGATGCGAAGGATCCAGCACGAGGTCGTATTGGCCGGGCTCAACGGACTTTGCCGCGTGCTTCGCGCGGGCCTGCTGGGCCGCCGCGATCACGTCTTCGATCATGTCGTAGGACGTGGTGTAGCGCGTGGTCACACCGACCAGCTTGCCGCCGGGCTTGGCGTCGAGGTATTCGTAGCCGCGGCCACAGGGCGCACTGATCGACCGCCGCGTCTGGAATTTACCGCTCTTCGGATCGATGGCGGTGACCGTGAACGTCGGCCAGATGCGGTGAATATCCTGGTCAATGTAGGAGCCGTCGGTGCTCGCGAAATACTTCTGCTGATTGGCCGCGAACATCTGCGAATTTACGAAATTCGCGCCGTTCTTCATCGCGGCCTGATTCACTTCCATGAGGAGCGCGATTTTTTCTGCGATCGGAATCTCGAACGCGTTTTTCTCGATCGGCGTGCGCCAGCTCACTTCGCCCACGCCCTTTTGTGGCGCGAGAATCACGGGCTCGGTCTGCAGCTTGGCGTTGGCCTTGGCGATGGCCACGGCCTCCACGGCGGCTTTCGCAACGGCGTCGGGCGTAAGTTGGTCGGTCGCCATAAAGCCCCAGCAACCATCGGCGATCACACGCACGCCGGCGCCGAAGCTCTCCGTGTTAACGAGGTTGAGCACGCTCGTCTCACGGGTGATGACGAATTGCTGAAAATACCGGCCGATGCGCACATCGACGTAGGTGGCGCCGCGCTTCGTGGCGGCGTTGAGCGCAACGTCGGCGAGCTTCTTTTTTTCCGACGCCGCAATGGGCGCGATGTTGTTTTGCGCGGCGACGACGCGACCCAGGCTGGGCGAGAACAGGGCGGCGGCACCGATGCCGGAATACTCGATAAATTGGCGACGATTCATGATCATAGGTGAGGTTGGGGAATCTAGCTGGGGAAAATCTTAGCAACTTGCGTGCTGGAGTCACGCGGGGATGAAAAAAGCGGGCGTCACGTCACGGCAACCACGGGAATTTCCGGGCGTCGGGCTTCCGTTTTTCGCGTTGAGCAGAGTGAAATTCCTTCGCCTCCTCGCTCATATAGTAGAGCAGCGTGGCGTTGCCCGCGAGTTCCTGGATGCCGGCCTGGCCGTCGAGTTCGGCATTGAACGCGCTCTTGAGCAGTCGGATCGCGAGCGGGCTGTGACCGAGGATTTCGTTGGCCCACTTCACGCCCTCGTCTTCGAGCGCCGCGACCGGCACCACCGTATTCACGAGGCCCATTTCCAGCGCCTGCGCCGCGTCATACTGGCGGCAAAGATACCAGATTTCCCGCGCCTTCTTCTGGCCGACAATTCGCGCCAGATAGCTGGAACCGAAGCCCCCGTCGAAGCTGCCCATGCGCGGGCCGACCTGACCAAAAATGCCGTTGTTCGCCGCGATGGTGAGATCGCACACGAGATGCAGCACATGCCCGCCGCCGATGGCGTAGCCCGCCACGAGCGCGATCACGACCTTCGGCATCGAGCGGATCAGTTTCTGGAGATCAAGGACGTTGAGCCGGGGCACGCCGTCGCCGCCAACGTAGCCCGCGTGTCCGCGCACGCTCTGATCGCCTCCGGCGCAGAACGCGTATTTGCCGTCGGTGTGCGGACCCGCGCCCGTGAGCAGCACCACGCCGACCGTCGGGTCTTCGCGCGCGTCGATGAACGCCTCATACATCTGCATGATGGTTTCGGGACGAAACGCGTTGCGCTTTTCCGGCCGGTTGATGGTCACCTTCGCGATGCCGTCGGCCTTTTCGTAACGGATGTCAGTGTAAGTTTTAACCTGCTGCCAAACGAGACTCATGGTCGAACCGTAGGAGTGACCCGCCGTTTGTCGAGGGCTCGCCCACCACAAAAACGCGAAAGCAAGCAACATTCCGCGCGACGGTGAAACTGCTTGGAGTCACCCGCCCGCCACCCAAGGCTAGGGCCGTCCATGAGCACTCCCGCGCCCGCGTCTCTCAGTTCCTCGGCGAAAGCCGGGCTATCGCTTGGCGCGCTCGGCGTCGTCTTTGGCGACATCGGCACCAGTCCGCTCTACACGATGCGCGAATGCATGGCCCACATGCCCCCGGTGGATCAGGCCGCGGGCGTGCTCGGCGTGCTTTCCCTCATTTTTTGGGCCCTCGTGCTGATCGTGAGTGTAAAATATCTGTGGTTCGTCATGCGCGCCGACAACCACGGCGAGGGCGGTATCTTCGCCCTGCTCGCACTCATCCACGCCGGTCGCACCCCTGCCTCCGATGGCACCACTCCCGCTAAACGCGGCCTCGGGCCGGCCGTCATCATGATCCTGATCGGCGCCGCCCTGCTCTACGGCGACGGCATTATCACGCCCGCGATCTCCGTGCTCGGCGCGGCCGAGGGCCTGAAGGCGATCAACCCGGCCTTTGAAAAATACGTGGTCGGCATCGCCTGCGTCATTCTCGCGGTGCTCTTCTGGTTTCAGAAAAACGGCACCAAACGCATCGGCCACATCTTCGGGCCGGTGATGCTGCTGTGGTTCCTCGCCTTGGCCGCCTTGGGTCTATACCACCTCGTGCAATATCCGACCGTCCTGCGCGCGCTTAATCCCGCCTACGGGGTGGCGCTGCTCAACCACTCCCCGATCCTCGTCGGTGCGCTGCTGGGCTCCATCGTCCTCGCCGTCACGGGCGCCGAGGCGCTCTACGCCGACATGGGCCACTTCGGCCGCCGCTATATTGCCCTCGCCTGGTATGGCGTGGCCTTTCCGGGCCTTGCGCTGAACTATTTCGGACAGGGCGCGTTTATCCTCTCGCACCCGCAGTCCACGGACAACCCGTTCTTCGCGATGGCGCCCGCCGGCCTCGTCCGCGCCGGGCTGACCGGTCTCTCCATCCTCGCCGCCGTCATCGCCAGCCAAGCGCTGATCTCGGGTGCCTACTCGCTCACCCGCCAGGCCATCCAGCTCGGCTACTTCCCGCGCCTCAAGATCACCTACACCAACGCCGACCACTCCGGACAGATCTATGTCCCGTTCGTCAACTGGCTCCTCGCCATCGGCGCGATCCTCACGGTGCTCACCTTCGGCTCCAGCGAACGCCTCGCCTCCGCCTACGGCATCGCCGTCACCGGCACCATGGGCATCACCACCATCGCCTACTACCTCGTCGCGCGGCGCAACTCCGGCTGGCCGCTGTGGCTTGTCGCCCCGATTTGCGGCGTGTTCCTGCTCATCGACACCGCGCTCTTCGCCTCCAACGCCCACAAGCTTGCCGACGGCGGCTGGTTCCCGCTCGCCATCGGTGCCGGCGTGATGGCCGTGATGCACACTTGGAAAATCGGTCGCGAAGAAATCTTCCGCCGCGTTTACGGCAACAACGTGACTGAGGCCGAGCTCACCAGCATCGCCCGCAGCCAGCACGTCACGCGCGTCGCGGGCGGTGCCGTTTTTATGGTCGGTTCGCCGAAGGGCACGCCCATCGCGCTCCTGCATCACGTGAAGTCGAATCGCTGTCTCCACAAAATCGTGGTCCTCCTCAGTATCGTCACCGACGACGTGCCGACCGTGCCCGCCGAAGAACAACTCACCCTGCGCGAGATCGGCGAAGGTGTCTGGCGCGCCGTTGGCCGCTACGGCTACATGCAGTCGCCCGATGTCGCCGACCTCATGGATAAAATCAAGGCGGCCGGCGTGCCCATCAACCCGCAGGGCGCGACCTATTTTTTCAACCGCGAGATGATCATCTCCGGCGGCACCGCCAAGATGTGGGAATGGCAAAAAAGCCTCTACGCGCTCCTCAGCCGCAACGCCAGTCCCGCCAAAGACTACTACCGCATCACGCCGTCGCAGATCATCGAGATCGGCCTGCCGCTGCAGTTGTGAGCGCCCCCCTGCGCCGCGTTGAAAGTTGAAGGGTGAAAGTTGAAAGATCGGCCGGGGACACCGCGCCGAGCTGCGTCTAGTCTCTCAACTCTCACCCTTGAAACTTTCAACTACTCCCCTCTCACAACTCCGTCGCCAGCCGCGCGAACAGTTCCTTCCGCGTCGCCGCGTCCTTCTTCCGATCCGTCTTCACTTCGAGCACGCGCACGCCGCTGGCCGGCGGTTGAGCCACGAGATTGCCGAACTGTTCCCAACCCGTGATCGCCACGTGTTCGACGCCATACGCCGCACACAGTTTGGCAAAATCCATGACCTGCGGCGTCGCAAAAAACTCTTCAAAAGGGGGATCGAATTGAGCGACCGGCAGATGTTCGAAAATCCCGCCGCCCGCATTGTTGACTAACACGACCGTGAGACTGCCCTTGAATTTCGGCACGATGAGCCAGCCGTTTGTGTCGTGCAGCAACGCCAGATCGCCCGTGAGCAGCGTCGTCGCCCCGCCCGACGCGTGCGCGACGCCCAGGGCCGTCGAGAGCGTGCCATCGATGCCGTTGGCCCCGCGGTTGCACAGCGGCCGGATGCGCTGATCGCCCGGAGGCCAGAAATATTCCATATCCCGCACCGGCATCGAATTCGCGATGCACAGCGTCGTCTCTTCGGGCAAGTGCTGCGCCAGCAGTGCCGTGACCCGGCCCTCGAAAAACCCCTCCACCTGCGTGATGCGGTCATCCATCGCCACGCGCACGTGATGTTCATAGTTGCCCCACATCTGCTCATACCCATTCGGGTCCATCGCATACGGCAGCTCCGCCGCGAGCGCCGCTAGCGACACGGGCAGATGCATCGTGCGACCGTGCAACGCATCCCGGTTGTCAAAGCGACGCGTGACCAGCCACACCCGCGCGCCGCTCGCCTCCAGCCACGCTCGCAGAATCTTGCTCGTCGGCCAGCCGCCCAGGCAGATCACCACCTCGGGCTTGAGCCGCTCCGCAATCTCCGGGTTGCGCAGGATCGTGTCGTAGGTCGTCACGAGGTGGGGCACCGTGCCGGCGTGATTGCGCAGCGGCGAGAGCCCATCGGCCAGCACCGGCCAACCGAGGCGCTGCGCGATCTCGCCGACCACCGCCGCGTGCGCCGCCGGATTCACCGGCTGCGACGGACCGGCGATGATCAGCCCGTGCACGTCGCTCAAAAATTGCGGAATCGCGGACGTGATGCTCGTCGCCACCGGCACGATCAGGTGCTGGAAAAACAACGGCCAGTCCATCGCCGCCGCAAAGGTCGCCGTCGCACCGCCATCGTCGGTCGGCGGCAACGGATCGCGAAACGACATGTTGAGATGCACCGGACCCGCGTTCGGTTGCAGCGCCCGTTCCACCGCATGCGCGAGCGTCTGACGCAGATATCGGAAGCGCGCTTCGTCGGCCTCGGGCAGTGCGAATTCGTGGAAGAAATTTACGTAATCGCCGAACAGTTTGAGTTGGTCGATCGTCTGCCCCGAGGCGCACGCCCGCATTTCCGGCGGACGATCCGCCGTGATCACGATGAGCGGCACGCCCGACTCCTTCGCCTCGATCACCGCAGGAAAGTAGTTCGCCCCCGCCGTGCCGCTCGTGCAGAGCAACACCACCGGTTCACCGCCCTGCTTGGCTAAACCCAGCGCAAAAAACGCCGCCGAGCGCTCATCCAGCACCGGGATGCACTCGATCTCCGTATGCCGCGCCAGCGCGAGCGTGAGCGGCGTCGAGCGCGAGCCCGGCGAGATCACCGCCCGGCTCACCCCGCATCGCCGGAGGGTCTCCGCGCAGATGCCGCCCCAAAGGGAGTTGAGGTTGCGGAGATCGAGGTCGGGTGGGTTCATCAGGTGAGCAGAGCTTCGAGCATAGCTTTAAACTTCAGTTCCGTTTCCGCAAATTCCTTCTCGGGCGTCGAGCCCGCCACAATCCCCGCGCCGGCGTAGACGCGCGCGGTCGCGCCATCCACCAGCGCCGAGCGCAGCCCCACAAAAAATTCCCCACCGCCGCGCGCGTTGAGCCAGCCGATCGCGCCCGCATAAAGCCCGCGCGGAAATCCCTGCAGCCCGCGAATCGCCGCCACCGCCGCTTCCAACGGCGCCCCGCCCACCGCCGGGGTGGGATGCAGCGCCGCCAGCGCATCGAGCAGCCGCACCCGCTCCGGCAACGCCGCCCGCACCGGCGTATGCAAGTGCTGCACATTCGCCAGCCGCCGGAGTCCGGGCTGCGGGGAAAACTCCGGCGCGAGCCCGAGTTGCACGAGCCGGCTCGTGATCGCCTCCACTACGTGCCGGTGTTCGCGCCGATCTTTTTCGCTGCGCAGCAGCGCCCCCGCCAGCGCCGCGTCGTCACTCGCGCCCGCACCTCGCCGGATCGAACCCGCCAGCGCCTCCGTCTCCAGCACGCCCTTGCTCACGCGCACCAGCCGCTCGGGGCTCGCCCCGATAAAACTTTGCCCGCGCCCGTTCGCCAGCGAGAAGGCATAACAATCGGGAAACCGCTGACGCAGACCGTTGAGCACGCGGAGCGGATGCAACGGTTGGTCCGCCGTAAAATCCTGCGCCCGAGCCAGCACGATCTTATTGAATTCACCCGCCTCAATTCGCGCGGTCGCCTGCGCCACCGCCGCGCGGTAGTCGCCGGTCTCGCGACGGGTGAACTTTGGAGGCAACGTCGGTTCAGCCAGCGCGGGCTCTCGATAACGAAACGCACTAAATTTCCCGTGCGCCCGCCACACGCGCTCCGTCAGCACCCCGAGGTCAGCATCCGGAGCTACGGCGAAATTTGCCACCGCCGTCGTGATCGCACCCGCCCGCGCCACCTGCCAACGCGGGACAAATACCCGCGCCGCCGGAAACGCTTCGCCCGCTTCGACCTCGTCATTGAACGCGAAGCCCGTAAAAAAATGCGGCCCGCCAAACGGCGCATTCACATCGCCGACCGCAATGGTGTGCTCGAGCGTTTCGTCGATCCAGCGTTGCACCGCCGCAAAGCGGTCCGGGCCGTGCGTTTCAAACGCCACCGCCGTTTCCGCCCCCGCCAACGCACTCTCGAGATCCGGCCGCTCCGCGTAAAAATGTGGCTCGCCCGGTTCGAAAATCGACTCCAGCACCGCCAGCGGATCGAGCGCGTCCACCGCGAGCGAGATACTCACGAGTTTCGTTCGCCCTGCGCACGCCGCCTTCGCCCGACATTGCTCGAAGAACGCGCGTAACGCGTCCCGATTCGCATTGGCGGCGGGATCGAGCGGCAGGATGGTCATGGCTCAGAAATCGTTCTCTTTATTCTTCATCGTCCTCTTTCGTCCGCTCTCAAGCACCGGGACAAAACCGAGAAAGGTTTAGATAAAAAGAAAAGAGAAAGAGCGGTCACCCCGTGGCCTTCGGCTTCTCGGGCCGAGGGAAGAGCACGAGCGCTTCCGCGAACTTCGTTCCCGTGAGCTTTGCGCCCCACACGAGTTCGTCGCGCCAGTTCCCACCGGGCGAATGGCCGAGCACGGCGTTGATCTTCTCGACCGTCGCAGGCATCACCGCCGTCAACAGCGCCGTGCCGAGCCGCAGGGCCTCGGCCATCGTCGCAATCGAGGTGCGCAGCAGCGCCTGATCGTGCGCCTCGGTTGACTTGCCGAGTTTCCACGGCGCTCGTTTCTCGATGTAGGCGTTGGTCGCGGTGATGAAGAAAAACGTTTTCTCCAGCGCGGTGTGAAACTGGAAGCCTTCGCATAACGGAATCACTTCCTCGCGCGTCTTTTCCCAGAGCGCATGCAATTCCTTTTCCGCGTCCTCGGCCACTTCCGCCGCCGGCACCACGGCACCGTGGAAGCGGTTGGCCATGTTGAGCGTGCGGTTGACGAGGTTGCCGAAATTATTCGCGAGCTCGCTGTTGTAGCGCACAAGAAACTGCTCGCGCGTGAAATCACTGTCCTGCCCCACATTCATCTCGCGGATCAGGAAATAGCGGAACGCGTCGGTCCCGAATTCGGCCACGAGATCGAGCGGATTGAGCGCATTGCCCGTGCTCTTCGACATCTTGGAACCACCGGTCATCCACCAGCCGTGGGCGATGATGCCGCCCGGCAGCGCCAGGCCCGCCGCGTGCAGCATGATCGGCCAATAAACCGCATGCGGCGGCAGCAAAATATCCTTTCCGATCACGTGGTAAGCCGCCGGCCACACGCCGGGCTTGTCCGCGACGGCGGAGTAGTAATTAAGCAGCGCGTCAAACCACACGTAGGTCACGTAGGCTCCGTCAAACGGCAACGGGATGCCCCACTCCAACCGCTCGCGCGGACGCGAGACACACAGGTCGTTAAGCGGCTCTTTGAGGAATTCCAGCACCTGCTTCTGCCGGTATTTCGGGAAAATAAAGTCCTCGTGTGTCGTTAGAAACTCCACGAGCCACTCCTGATACTGCTTTAGTTTGAAGAAGTAGTTGGTCTCCACGATCTCCGTAACCTCGCCAAAAATCTCCGGCCACGCGCCGTCGGGCCGGCGATCCTTCTCCTGCAAAAACTGCTCCTGACGCGTCGAGTAAAAGCCCTTGTATTCGGCTTTGTAGATCTCGCCCTTGTCGAAGAGCTGCTGCAGCACCTGCCCCACCACTTTCTTGTGCCGCTCCTCGGTAGTGCGGATGAAGTCGTCGTTGGAAATGTTCAGCTTGGGCAGCAGTGCGCGAAACTCCGCACTCACCTCGTCGGCGAACTGTTGCGGCGGAATGCCCTTCTTCTTGGCACTTTGCTGCACCTTCTGCCCGTGCTCATCGACGCCCGTGAGAAAGTGCACCTGATCGCCCATCATGCGGCGAAAACGCGCTATAACGTCCGTCAGCACCTTTTCGTAGGCATGGCCCAGGTGCGGCGAACCGTTCACGTAATCGATCGCGGTGGTAATGTAGAACGACTTCATATGCAGAGCGGGTTAAACAAACTCACGGCCGGACGAATGTCGAAAGTTTTGAACACGGCTTCGCTTCCCCGCCGCCGCTCACCCGCACCACGAAGTTTCACCGCTGTTTTATCTGGGTTCATCGGTGCCAACCGTGGTTAAACAGTGGCGTTCCAGCCTCGCCACCCGCCCCGCATGAATCCCCTCGCCCGCCTCCTCGGTTATTCTGCGCTCCTCCTCGTCGTATTTCTCGCCACCGCGCTCGCCGCCCAGAGCTGGCTTCAGCGTCAGACCGACCGCCTCCGCGCCGAAGCCATCGATACGAAACATCAGCAGTTCCTCAGAACCGTCGCCCTGGTCACTCCGGCCGGCGCGCCGACTGATGCCGCCGCCCTGCGCCGCGTCGCCGAAGCCATCGGCGCCACCATTCGCCCCGCCTCCGAAGTCTTCACCACCAAACCCTCCGACGCCGTCACGCTGCTCTCGTTCAATGAAAAGCTCTCGGGAATCCCCTCCGTCCGCGTCACCTTCGCACTTCCGCCCGGCAGCCGCCTCCTCGGTTCGCAACAACGTCTTGCCCTTGGCCTCCTCCTGCTTGTCGCCCTGATCGTCTCCATTGTCATCCTGCTTGTCATTCTTCCCTCCCGCCCGACTGCGCCCGGCAGCACCGTCACCCCGTGGAGTGCCACCCGCGCCGACATGGGCAGCCTCGAGCACCTCGCCAAAACTTCCGCCGCCCAAAGCGCCGCGCTGCACGACGAACGCGACAGCCGCCGCCGCGCTGAGGAGGACCTCGCCCTCAAGGGCCAGGAACTCAACCGTTCGCTGGAGGAAAAAATTCGTCTCGGCCGTGATCTCCACGACGGCATGATTCAGTCGCTCTACGCCCTCGGCCTCACCCTGGAGTCCGTGCGCGCGCTCATCCGCACCGATCCCACCGAGGCGGGCGAGCGGCTCGCGCAGTGCGCCACCGCGCTCAACCTCACCATCCGCGAGGTCCGCGCCCACATCACCGGGCTCGCTCCCGACGAGCTGCAACGCGCCGGTTTCGCCGGCGCGCTCGAGGCCAGCCTCTTCGAACTGCGCGCCGGCCGCTCCGTTTCGTTCGACATCAAAATCGACGAGGACGCCGCGCTCCTGCTCAGCCCCACCCAAACCACCGCGACGCTCCAGATCGCGCGCGAGGCCGTCAGCAACGCCTTGCGCCATGGCGGCGCCTCGCTGATCAACCTCCGCATGCACCAAAACGAAACCGAGGTCTGTCTCCTCGTGCAGGACAACGGCACCGGCTTCGACGCCACCCGCCGCCAGGGCGAGGGCCATGGCCTCGGCAACATGCAAGCCCGCGCCGCCCGCATGGGCGCCACCCTTCGCCTCACCAGTCAGGTCGGCCATGGCGCCCGCATCGTGCTTACCATTCCCGCCAGCACCTCCGTCATCTCGTGAGCGCCGCCTCCTCTCACCCCACGCCGCGCATTCGCATCGTCCTGGTGGACGACAGCGAACTCGTGCGCATGGGTCTCCGCGCCGTCCTCGGTGGCGAGCGCACACTCGAGATCGTCGGCGAAGGTTCGAGCGTCGCCACCGGCGTCGCCGCCTGTGCGAAGCACAAGCCCGACGTCGCGCTGCTCGACCCCCGCCTGCCCGACGGCACCGGCTTCGACGCCTGCCGCCAAATCCTCACGCGCCTGCCCGACACCCGCGTGCTCATGCTCACCTCCGTCGCCGACGACACGCTCGTCGACGAAGCCATCCGCGCCGGCGCCCACGGTTATCTCCTGAAAGAGGTCAATAGCCGCGCCCTCATCCAAGCCATCACCGACGTCGCCGCGGGCAAATCCATCCTCGACCCCGCCGTCACCGCGCGCGTGATGCAGTTCATGAAGGCCGGCGGTCCCACCCGCGACGTGCTCGCCAGCCTGTCACCCCAAGAGAGCCGTGTCCTCGCCCTCATCACGCAGGGCAAAACCAACAAAGAAGCCGGCAACGAAATGAATCTCACGGAAAAGACCGTGAAAAACTACCTCAGCAACATCTTCGAGAAACTCCACGTCTCCCGCCGCACCCAAGCCGCGGCGATTTACGCGCAACGTCAGTAGGCCCGCGGTAAGGCGTCCGTCTTGCGGACGCCCTACGTCCTTTGCTCAGACCCGCGCAGCCGTCCGTTCCTAAAAAATCCGGCGTCCGCAAGCCGGACGCCCTACTTCCTACGACCCCTCGCCCACTCCGCCAAATGCGCCCACGCCCGCGCGCGATGGCTGATGCCGTTCTTCACGGCGTCTCCGAGTTCGGCGAAACTCAGCACGTGGCCATCCGGCACGAAAAGCGGGTCATAGCCGAAGCCCGCCCCGCCCCGCGGCTCGCGTTCCAACCGTCCTGCGCATTTCCCTTCGAAAATAAATTCCGCATCCTCCGGCCCGCGCAGCAAGAGCACGCACACGAACTGCGCCCCCCGCGCCGCGTGCGGCACGTCGCGCATCACCGCCACGAGCTTTGCCAGATTTGCCGCGCCATCTCCCCCGGACCCCGCGTAGAAGGCCGACTCCACACCGGGCGCTCCGTCGAGCGCGTCGACGCACAGCCCGCTGTCGTCGGCGAGCACCCACGCATCGGCCGGCAATTTTGCCCGCAACGCCAAGGCCTTCTTCCCCGCGTTGCCGACAAACGTGCCCGTGTCTTCATCGACCTCCGGCATCCCCCCGACCGCGCGCGCCGAAACGATTTCCAGCGCCAGATCGCCCGCCGTGGCGAGGGACTGCAGCTCCGCCGCCTTGTGCGCGTTACCCGAGGCTAAATACAGTTTCATCGATCGAGAGTTTCGGCGGATAGGTTACGCGACCGCGCGTGAGCACGTCATCGCCAAAAATTTCCGACCGCACATCCGTCAACCGCAGCGCGTGCGCGAGATTCTCGGTGCGCAACCCCGTGAGCATCGGCTTCGCGCGCTCATCGGCGAGCAATACCGGCGCACGGTAGAGAAAGAGATAATCAAGCTGCCGCTCCTGCACGAGCTGGCTCATCACCTGCGCGCCGCCCTCGACATACACGCCGCTCAACCGCGCCTCGACACACCGGCGCCGAAACTCCGCCCACGTCACCCGCTGCGTCAACGATTCGAGCACCCACACCTGCACGCCCATCTCGCGCAATTTCCGCACATAACCCTGTCCGGCATTCGAGGTCGTCACCACGATTGTCCTCTCCCTGAACTCATCCGCATAGACGTGTGGCAGAAATTTGTCGCTCACCGTGCGCAGCCGTCCGTCGAAGATAAAGCGCAGCGGGCACCACACCTCCTGCCCCTCCATCCGCGCCGTGAGCCGCGGGTTGTCCTTGAGCACCGTGCCCGCTCCCACCGCGATCGCGGGAAAAAGGCGCCGCCAACGGTGGACATCTGCCCGCGCCGCTTCCCCCGTGATCCATTGCGAATCTCCCGTGCGGCATGCCGTGCGCCCATCGAGCGTGACCGCGGCCTTGGCCGCAATCATCGGCTGTTGGTGCGTCACCCAGTGGTTGAAAATCAAATTCAGATCCCCGCACTCGCGCTCAAGCACACCGGTGACGACTTCGATCCCCGCCGCCCGCAGCACCTCAAAGCCGTGACCTTGGTGCGTTGGAAACGGATCCGTCGCGCCCACCACGACCCGCTTGATGCCCGAGGCGATAATCGCATCTGTGCACGCGCCCGTGCGTCCGTGCGTGCAGCACGGCTCCAGCGTCGCATAGAGCGTTGCGCCCGGCCGCGGCGGCTTCCCGCGCGCGAGTAATGCCAGCCGCTCCGCGTGCGGCCCGCCGTCCGGCGCCGTCGCGCCCTCGGCGACCACGCGCCCCTCTTCGACGATGACCGCGCCCACCATCGGGTTTGGGTGCGTCGTGCCCCATACGCTGCGCGCCATCTCCAGCGCACGCCGCATGAAGACCTCGTGTTCAGGCGCGGACATACGGATTGTGCTTCATCTCCTGTCCCACCGTCGTCGGCTCACCGTGGCCCGCATAAACAACCGTCGCCGCCGGCAACGTATAAATCTGTTCGCGGATCGAGCGCTCGAGTTGCGCGTGATTCCCCATCGGCAAATCCGTGCGCCCGATATTCCCGTTGAAAAGCGCGTCACCTACAAACGCCACGCCACCCTGCGCGAAATAAAACAGCACATTGCCCGGGCAATGTCCCGGGACATGCCGCACTTCCACGGGCACACCAAGCGCGGTCAACGGCTCACCCGGCTTCAGCCAATGATCGACCATGATCGGCTCCAGCGTGATGCCGCTGCCCAAAAACGCGCTCATCACCTTCGGCGTTTCGATCAGCGTCTTGTCGTCGGGATGCGCGAACACCTTGGCCCCCGTCGCCCGCACGACTTCGGCGCCGCCCTGCGTATGATCCCAGTGGCCGTGCGTGATCCAGAGTTCGGTGAGTTTGCATTTGTCCGCTTCCAGAATCGGCGCCACCTCGGCCCACACATCGCCCGGCGCGTCGATGAGCACCGCCTCGCCCCGCTCAGGCGCAGTCAGCAGGTAGGCGTTCGTCTGGATCGGCCCGGCGGGCAGCACATGCAATTTCACGCCGCCAATCCACGAGCTTTGCCCGGGCTCGCAACGCAAAACGCGCCCGCCCGTTCCCTCCCGCCCCCGCGCGTCCACCCCAAAATCCCGCTCTTGCCACTCGCGGCCCGCCCTTGCCACTCTGCGCTTTTTCCCATGCCGACCCTTAAGTTTGCCGTTCTTCCTGGAGACTACATTGGCCCCGAGGTGATGACCGCGGCCCTGCGCGTGTTCGAGCACGTCGCCAAGCAGGAGGGACTCACCCTCGCCTACACCACCGCCGACGTCGGTGGCGCCGGCATTGACAACCACGGCAAGGCCCTCCCCGACTCCACGCTGAAGCTCTGCGCCGAGTCCGACGCCATCCTCTTCGGCTCCGTCGGGGGTCCGAAGTGGGAAAAACTCCCGCCCAAGGAACAGCCCGAGCGCGCCGCCCTCCTCCCTCTGCGCAAGCACTTCACGCTCTTCGCCAATCTCCGCCCCGGCCTCCTCTACCGCGAACTCACCGACGCCTCCCCGCTCAAGACCGAGCGCATCCCCGACGGCATCGACATCGTCTGCATCCGGGAATTAACCGGCGGCCTCTACTTCGGCCTGCCCAAGCACACCACCACCCTCCCCGACGGCGACATCCAGGCCGTGGACACGATGGTTTACAAAAAATCCGAGATCGAACGCATCCTGCAAGTCGCCATCACCGCCGCCCGCGCTCGCAAAAAGAAGCTCTGCTCCGTGGACAAGGCCAACGTCTTGGAGACCTCCGTCCTCTGGCGCAAAACCGTCTCCGAATACTGCGCCGCCCACGCGCCCGACATCGCCCTCAGCCATATGTATGTGGACAACGCCGCCATGCAGCTCGCGCGCGATCCCAACCAGTTCGACGTGTTCGTGACCGAAAACATGTTTGGCGACATCCTCTCCGACGAGATGGCCGTGATCTGCGGCTCCCTCGGCATGTTGTCCTCGGCCTCGCTCGGCACGGGCAGGAATTCGCTGGGCCTCCCCTTCGGCCTCTACGAGCCCGCCGGCGGGACTGCCCCCGACATCGCGGGCAAGGGCATCGCCAATCCCTGCGCCCAGATCCTGTCGGTCGCCCAGATGCTGCGCTACAGCTTCAACCTCGAACCGATCGCGAAACGCATCGAAGCCGCCGTCAAAAAAGCCGTCACGAGCGGCACCCGCACCGGCGACATCGCCTTCGGTCGTCCGTCGGTCGGGACCAAGGCGATGGCCGACGCCGTCATCGCCCATCTCTGATCGGCCTCGGCCACCCGCGGCGGCTAATCGCGCCCGGAAGGCTGCCTCACGATGCTGGCTTCGGGCCTCAGCTCCCCGATTGCCGCCGACAGAACCGCCTTGGAAAAGGTTTTTCCAACACCTTCGCCGCGCCCAACGCCTGGGCGATATGGAGAGAGCCTCTCGCATGTTGCCGACCGCCACCCGACATCGCGATAATCTTCACGGGCGGCTGTTTTTTCCTCAGCTCGACGAGCACCTCAAGCCCCTCCTTCTCCGGCATCACAATGTCCGTGATCACCAGATCCGCGACGGCCCGGGGGGAAAGTTCCAATCCCTCCCTGCCGTTGCGCGCTTCAATCACGGTATGCCCGAAGTGGGTCGGTAACAGGCCCAGCATGGTGCGCACGGAGTCGTCTTCGTCGGTAAGAAGAATTCTTGCCATAACTAGCGCGGAGGTCGCCCGGAAATGGCGGCCCGAACGGCCACGCCCAGATCATGGAGCGTCGTAGGTTTCGGGAGTAGTTGGCAGATTCCCGCTGCGGCCAGAACTTGGGACGTCAACGCCATGGTGTAGCCGGTTGTGAGAATAATGGGCAGCCCCGGACAAAGTTTCCGTAGCTGGTTCGCCAGCATAAGCCCGGTCATCCCGGGCATAGTCTGGTCGGTGAGCACGAGGGCGAAGCGCTGCGGATCGGCGCGCACGAGGGCGATGGCTGCATCGGGCTGCGTCGCGACTTCGACTTCGTAGCCGAGTGCGGTCAGCGCGATCTTGCCCAATCGAACGAGCAGCTCCTCGTCATCGACCAGCAGCACCCGCTCTCCGTGGCCGCGTGGCACCGGGTCGTCCGGCGGCGGCGGCAAGGTCGTTTCCCCGGCGTTGGCGGGGAAATAGAGGTGAAAAACCGTGCCTTCGCCCGGTTGACTGTAAACGGTCACAGCCCCGTCGTGAGTGTCCATGATGCCGTGCACCACTGCCATCCCCAGCCCCGTGCCCTCCCCCAGCGGCTTCGTGGTGAAGAACGGTTCAAAGATCCGTCGTCGCGTCTCCTCGCCCATCCCACATCCGCTGTCGCTCACCGATATGTGCGCGTAAAGGCCCGGCCGCAGCCGCGAATTCACCGCCGCCGTCGGGTCCACCACGCACCGCTCCAACTTCACTTGCAAACGGCCGGGGCGGTCCTTCATCGCGTGCCAGGCGTTGGTCCCGAGGTTCATCAGCACCTGGTGGATCTGCGTCGAGTCGGCGAGCACCACGGGCGCATCGGTCGCCAGCGAGATATCGAACTCAATGGTGGTCGGAATCGTCGCGCGCAGCAGCTTGAGCGTTTCCACCACCACCGGCCGCAGTTGGAGCGGTCGGCGTTCCAATTTCTGCTGACGGCTAAAAGTAAGAATCTGCCGCACAAGGTCGGTTGCGCGACCGGAAGCCTGCAGCACCGCAACCAGGTGTCCGCGCACCTCGGGATTGCCTTCCAAAATCAAGAGCGAGAGCTCGGTGTAGCCGTTGATCGCGGCCAAAATATTGTTGAAGTCATGGGCGACACCTCCCGCCAGCGTGCCGATGGCCTCCATTTTCTGCGCCTGCAGGAACTGCTCCTCCAATCGTTTTCGCGCGGTGATATCCTGCGCGACGACGATGAAAAAATCGGGGGCGTCGCCCTCGTTCCACATCGACGACACCGTTACATTGGCCCACACGTCGGGCCGGCCTTCCCGCACGTAGCGTTTCTCCTGGGTGAACTCGCGAATGGCGCCGGATCGCAGTCGCCCCGTCATCTCCAGACTGTGACCGAGATCCTGGGGGTGGGTAATCGCGGCAAACGTGAGGTGCTCGAGCTCAGCCTTGGTGCGGCCCGCGATGTCGCAGAACCGCTGGTTGACCTGCAAATATCGCCCGTTCGCCGCGTCGGTCTGCGCCACCCCGACCGCCGCCTGCTGAAAGAACGCCTTGAACCGCTGTTCGCTCGTGCGCAGGGCGTTTTCGGCGCGCTTACGCTCGGTGATGTCGCGCAGGATCGCCACAAAATGCGTGATGATTCCCTGGGCGTCGCGCAACGGCGCGATTCGCCACTCCTCATAATATTCCGTCCGATCCTTGCGGTAGTTGACCGCCTCGCCTTCGAACAATTCGCCCCGTTCCAGATTTTGCCGCAATCGACGGAGCACGCCCGGGTCCGTGCGCGGTCCCTGCAAAATCCGCGGGGTTTTCCCAAGCACATCCTCCGCGGAAAACCCCGTCATCCGCATGAAGGCGGGATTCACAAAAACTATCTTCGGCCCGGGTCGATCAAGAATCGCATCCGTGATCATGATCGATTCCGTTGCCTGCTCCACGGCGGATCCAAGCAAGCGCAGGGACTGTTCGGCCCGGCGGCGATCCGTCACGTCCTGCCCGATGCTCGCGATGCCGGTGATGTGGCCACCACCGTCGCGGAGCACGATGTTGCTCCAGACAATCTCGCGCCATTCGTTGTCCCGCGTGCAGATCGCATTTTCATAATGCACCGGAACCAGCCCGGCGGCCACCCGACCGATGAAAGTTTCTCTCATCACCGGGTCCGCCCCGGGAAGAAAGAGGGCGAACCAGCTCGCACCCATCACCTCGGCGCGCCGCCGCCCCGTGAGACGGAGGAGATAGTCATTGCTGAACGTGACCGTGCCATTCCGATCCAGCGTGACCGCGATCAGATCCACATTCTCCAGCAGCTCGCGAAACCGCCGCTCCGACTCATTCAAAATTTCTTTCGTGTGCGCCCGCTCCCGGATCGCCCGGCTTCGCGCCAGCGCATGGCCCACCGCCTGCCCCAGTCGCGCCAGACGATCTTTCAACAGATAGTCCGTGGCGCCACTTTTCATTGCTTCCACTGCGGTGTCTTCCCCGATCGTGCCAGAGACGAGGATGAAGGGCACGTCCAGTCCGCGCTCTTTTAACAACTCCAGTGCGCGCATTCCGGTAAATTGCGGCATGTGAAAATCCGACACTACGAGGTCGAGTCCGCTGTTGAGCTGTTCGAGATACGCCGTCTCCGTGTCCACGCGTTTCCAGTCGGGCTCGAAACCGGCGCGGTGCAGCTCGAGCACGATCAGGGCCGCGTCGTCGGGGTTGTCCTCGGCAATCAGGACTTTGATCGGCTGGGGCATGGCTAAATCCTATTCGGCCGCCTGTGGCGGTTGGTTGTGGAGCAGCCAATAGAGCCCGAGCCGGCTGACGGCCTCGGCGAAGCTTTCAAAATTCACGGGCTTGACGATGTAGCTGTTGACCCCGAGTTCGTAGCTTTTCACCACGTCGCTTTGCTCCTTCGATGAAGTGAGCACGACCACCGGAATCATTCGTGTGCGCGGGTCGGCCTTAATGCGCTTCAACACTTCGAGGCCGTCTATCTTCGGCAGTTTCAGGTCGAGCAGGATCACCTTCGGTCCATCCGCTATCACGCGGTTTGCGTGCGGGCCATCGCAGAAAATAAACTCCAGCGCCTCGGCGCCATCGCGGGCGACATGAATGTGATTCGAAAGGTCGGCCTTCCGCAACGCGCGGATGGCGAGGGCCAGATCTTCCGGGTTGTCCTCCACCAGCAGCAGTTCGACGGCATTCGGTGAATTCATCTTTGGACTTCCTTCTCGAGCGTGAAATGGAACGCGGCTCCGTGATCGACCGTAGCGTCCCCCCAGACCCGGCCGCCATGCCGATGGACGATGCGTTGGACGATCGCCAAGCCCACGCCCGTGCCCTCGTAATCTTCCGCCCGGTGCAGCCGCTGGAAGACGCCGAAGAGTTTGTCGGCATAGCGCACATCGAAGCCGGTGCCGTTGTCGCGCACGAAGAACACGTCGGTGCCGTTGGTCTGCACGGAACCAATCTCGACCACCGCCTGCTCGCGCTTGCGCGTGTATTTCAGGGCGTTCGAGAGCAGATTGATCCAGACTTGTTTGAGCAGGGCGGGATCGCCCTCACACCCGGCCAGCTCTCCGATGCGCAGATCGATCTGGCGCCCCGCCTGCTGGGACTCCAGTTCTGCAAGGGCAGAGCGGACCAGATCACCGGTATCTACCGGCTGTTTCTTCAGTGGGGCGCGGCCGAGCCGCGAGAACGCCAGCAAATCGTCGATGAGGCGGCCCATTTTTTGCGCGCCTTTGCGGATGGTTAGCAATTGATCCCGCCCTTCGTCCGGCAGCAGCGCTCCGTAACTTTCCAGCACCGCTTGGGAGAAACCATCCACGGCACGCAGCGGTGCGCGCAGATCGTGCGAAACCGAGTAGGAGAACGCTTCCAGTTCCCGGTTCGCCGCCTCCAGTTCGGCGGTGCGCCGGATCACGCGGTCCTCGAGCTCGGCGTGGAGGCGGCTCAGCGCTTCCTCGGCTTGCCGGCGTGCGCTGATATCGCGCACGTTGCACTGGATAACCTTGGCTCCTTCGACGAGATAGACGTTGCTCACGAACTCCACCGCGATGCGCCGCCCATCGCTCGTTTCGAAAGGCAGGTGTTCATAGCGCGCGTATCCCTTCTCCCTCAGTTCGGCGAATTTATCCTCATTGGCCGCGATGTCTTTAAAGAATCCCAGCTCCCAAATCGCCTTGCCTAAAAATTGCTCCCGCGAAAAACCCAGCAGCGTGATCAGGAAGGGATTTACGTCCACGACCATGCCGGTCTCGGCATCGAGGATCAGAATGCCGTCTTTGGCGGTTTCAAAAAGCCGCCGGTAGCGCAGCTCCGATGCGTTGAGCTCCGCCGACGTGCGACTTTCATTCCCGTCCGTCATTGCGGCAATCGGACGCTCCCCGAGCGAGATTCGCCGGCCGTCGGACTTCTCAAGGGCGGGGTCCGATGATGGGTCGTTGGGCACGGGACGGTGGGACGCCGCGCGTCTCGGGCGGTGTCGGTGATTTTGATACGGAGAGCTCGGAGGACGCCTCAAAGCAGACCCCTTCCCGATGATTGAAAAGGAGATGGGGTCGCTTCAAATGAGTGATTCGGCCCATACGTTCAGTATGAACGACGGCGCGTGGTGTCGCAATGGGGTTCATACCTACGACGGCTGACCCGCCGGCTTCGCGGTTCAACCCTTTGGCCTACTAAAACTTTCGGGACCACATCGGCTTCAAGCGACGATGAGTGACCATCCGCCCGACTTTGCGGTTTATGGCGCGCCCAATTCCCCACTTGCCAGCATTTCCCGCGGCCAATGTCCTTTTCCCTCACACATTCCGCATGACCTCCGCGCAAATCCGCCAGTCGTTCCTCGATTTTTTCGCCAAACAGGGCCACACGATCGTCCCGTCGGCCTCCCTGCTGCCGGATTCGCCCGGCCTCCTCTTCACCAACGCCGGCATGAACCAGTTCGTGCCTATCTTCCTCGGCGATCGCGCGCCCGACGTCTCTACATGGGCGGGCGTCAAACCCGCCAAAGACACCCGCGCCGCCGACACCCAAAAGTGCATCCGCGCCGGCGGCAAACACAACGACCTCGAGGACGTCGGCTTCGACACCTACCACCACACGCTCTTCGAAATGTTGGGCAACTGGTCCTTCGGCGACTACTTCAAGAAGGACTCCCTCACTTGGGGCTGGGAACTCATCACCAAAGTCTGGGGCATCCCCGCCAAGCGCCTCTACGCCACCGTTTACTCGCCCAATAAAGCCAAGGGGGATCCCGCCGACTTCGACCAAGAGGCCTACGACATCTGGGCCGAGATTTTTAGAAAGGAAGGCCTCGATCCCGCCATCCACATCGTCCACGGCAACAAGAAGGATAATTTCTGGATGATGGGCGACACCGGCCCCTGCGGCCCGTGCTCCGAGATTCACTTCAATCTCCTCCCCTCCGATGACGAAGTCGAAGGCCGCAAGGGCGTAAACTCCTCCAGCCCCCGCTGCATCGAAATCTGGAATCACGTCTTCATTCAGTTCAACGCCAACGCCGACGGCACCTTCTCCCCGCTCGCCGCCAAACACGTCGACACCGGCATGGGCTTCGAACGCGTCGCCGGCATCCACGCCTCGACCAAGGGCTTTACTGATTTCACCCCCGAGCCCTCCAACTACGAGGCCGACGTTTTCGCCCCGCTCTTTTCTAAAATCACCGCCCTCTCCAACAAAACCTACGGCCGCACCGTCCCCACCAAACGCGAAGGCCTCACCGAACAGGAAAACACCGACATCGCCTTCCGCGTCCTCGCCGACCACGCCCGCACGATCAGTTGCGCCATCGCCGACGGCATCATGCCCGGCAACGAAGGCCGCAACTACGTCATCCGCCGCATCCTCCGCCGCGGCATCCTCTACGGCAAAAAACTCGGCCTCACCACCGGCTTCTTCGAGCAACTCGTCGCCCCCGTCGTCGAATCCCTCGGCCCCGTCTTCCCCGAACTGGTGGCCCAGCAAGACATCATCCGCCGCGTGATTCGCGCTGAGGAAGAATCGTTCGGTCGCACGCTGGATCGCGGGCTCGCTATTTTTGAGCAAGGTATCGCACAGGGCATCCGTGCTCACGTGATGAACTCATCTTCGGCAAAACCGCTTCGAGCTCAGATTAAGGGCCCCCATTTCCACGCCGATATCAATGCCCATCTGCCGGGACCTGTATCGCTCATCGACTTGACGGCAAATATCGCTCGGCAGTTGCAGGAGCTTGGACTTCCGGAAACTCAAATAGTGGGCTCCATCGCATTTGAACTCTACGACTCCTACGGCTTCCCTCTGGACATGACCCAGCTCCTCGCGAGCGAGCGTGGCCTCACCGTCGATACCGCCGAATTCGAGCGCCTCATGGAAGAACAGCGCGCTCGGGGACGTGCCGCGCAGAAAAAAGAAATCGTCATCGCCGCCACCGAAGGCGAAGCAGCCGTCGATCTGAAAGCCACGAAGTTCCTCGGCTACGAACAACTCACTGCTCACGCCCAGCTCATCGACGTCATCACAGCCGACAAAGACACCTTTCTCGTCTTCGACCAAACACCATTCTACGCCGAAATGGGCGGTCAAGCCGGCGACACCGGCACCGCCTTCATCAACGGTCAACTCGTCCACCTCACCGACACCGTGAAGGACAAAGCCGGCCGCCACCTGCATAAGCTGTCCGAGTCTCTCAGCTCTCAACTCTCACCTCTCAACTCGACAGCGGAGCTGTCGGTGGATGTCGTCCGCCGTCGCGCCATTTCCCGCCAACACTCCGCCGCACACTTGATCCACTGGGCGCTGCGCAAAGTGCTCGGCACACACGTCCGCCAGGCCGGCACATCGAAGACGCCCGACCGCATGCGCTTCGATTTTTCCCACTTCGAAGCCGTCACCCACGCGCAGCTCCGTGAGGTCGAGCAGCTCGTTAATTCCAAGGTCATCGACAACGCCAAGGTCGAAACCTACGAGACCGAGTTCGACAAGAAGCCCGAGGGCACCCTTGCCTTCTTCGGCGACAAATACGGCAGGTTCGTCCGCGTGGTGGACATCGGCGGCTACAGCCGCGAACTCTGCGGGGGCACGCACGTTTCCACCCCCGGCGAGATCGGCCTCATCAAGATCGTCGCCGAGATGGCCGTCGCCGCTGGCACCCGCCGCATTGAAGCCGTCGCCGGCCAGGCCGCCATCGACTTCATCACAACGCGCGAAGCCGCCCTCGCCGCCGTCAACGCCCACCTCGGCTCCGGCACCGCCGACGTCACGAAAAAACTCGAAGCCCTTCTCGCCAACCAAAAAGACCTCGAGAAGCAGCTAAAGGCTTTCCAACAAAAAGCCCTCGCCGGTCTCGCCACCGAACTCCCCGCCAAAGCCGCCG
>JACMRG010000001.1 GCA_014376585.1 Opitutaceae bacterium
CGAGGGCGGCGGCGGGGCCGCGAGGCAGCCAGCGGTAGGCCGCCTGGGAGTTTCTCCAGAAATATTTTTCCCCGACGTCGCGGCTCTGAGCGGCGAAGTAGGCGTGGGCGACTTGGTGCACCACCGCGTAGGGTGCTACGCGTTCGCTGACCGGCCAGTTGCTGCCGTAGAGTCCGCGATCCGGCCCGATGAGCGCGAGGAGCGTGTCGAGAGCAGGCCGATAGAAGGCGGGGTCGGTGATAATCTCGCCGTTTACGCGACGGACGAGCTCGGAGATTTTCAGGAAAATATTCGGCTGGGCCGCCACCTCGGCGAGCGCGGCACGGAGGGCGGCCACGTCGCCGTCCCAGTCTTTGAACGGGACGTGATCGACGATGACGCGCAGGGAGGGTGCCAGCTGTGCGAGGCGCACGGCGGGGGCGAGAATGGCCGGACCGCCGAGCACATCCACGGCGAGGCCCGTGTCGGCCAAGCGACGGATGTCGCGGTCGAAGGCGGGTTGACCGAGGTTTTTGAGGTCGGAGCTTTTGAGCCGCAGGCCACGGAAGAGTGGGTCGGCCGAGAAGCGGTGGAGGTGGGTGGCGAACTCGGGTTGACCGGGGCGGAGATTGCCAATGAAGCCGACAATTTCCGGGTTAGCTTTCGCGAGATCGAGAATCCACTGGTTGTCCTCGACCCAGTCGCTGGCCTCGACCACCACGGCGCCAACAACGTGGAATGGAGCAACGACGGCGCGAAAGTTTTCCGGTAAATGAGGTTTATAAAGGATCGAGTCCGTTTTCGGGGGCCACGGAATGCCCTTGGTGCGCGTGGGATCGTAGAGATGAATATGCGTGTCGATCACGGGGATCTGGCCCGGGAGCCCGGCGGCGCGGGCGGGCCGTGCGAGCAGCGCGGTGGCGGCGCCGGCGGAGAGGATGAAATCGCGGCGGTTCATGGTGCGGTTTCCCGGCGTTCGCCGGTGTTAAAGTCGAGGAGGAGACGGTGGCCGGCGTGGCTGATCTCATAACGGCCGGAGCCGTAGGGGGAGAGGCAATAGGGATTGTCGAAGCGGGCGTAGTCGGTGAGCGGCTCCGCGCGGCCGTCGATACGGAGCGGACCGTCCCAGCCGTAGTTCACGCGGCCGACGCCCGGTGCGGCGTAGTCCACGGCGAGGGCGTCGGTGGTGCCTGAAAACACGAGGGGCGCCGCAAAGATTTTTTCCGACCATGCGGGAAACGAACCGTCAAGGGCCTCTCGACCGAGCTGGCAGATCCAAATGTTCTGGCGGCCTTCGGCGATGAGGCCGGCACCACCGAGGACGCCGGCGTCCGACCACGCAGTGGGGTTGCGCGAGGCGAGCGCAAGATAGGCGTGGCCTTTGCGGGCAAAGGTCCACGGACCGCGCTGCGCGACCTCGTCGAAGAGCGCGCGGCGCAGCACCGCGTAGGTGCGCGGCACGAGCGTGTCTTCGCTCGGGCTGGGCGAAGGCATGGCATTCCCCGCGGCGTCGGCCGGGACGACGGTTTTCGGCCCGGGTGGTTGCTCCGATGGAATGTTATAGATGGAGACGAGGACGTTTTTAAACTGGGCGTTGCGCGGGAAACGGCCCTGCCAGTATTTCGCGGTCGGGCCCGGGTTGATCGTGAACACGGGCGTGTCGGGGCCGACGGTCGCCTGCCAGATGTGTTGCTGAAATCCAGGTGCGCCTTTGCGGTAATCCTGCGCGGTCGAGAGCTGGTAGTCGGGTGTGCGGTAGGTGATCTTGTCCACGCGCTGCAGGCTCGTGCGGTCGAGATCGGGGACGGGTTGGCCGCGGGCGGCCAGTTCGCGGTAAGTGGCGAGCACGGCTTCGCCGTAGGGTTTGATGACGACGCCGTAACGGTGGAGCGTCTCGCTCCAGAGGTCGGTTACGCGGAAACTGGCCTCGATGTTTTCGCGGGTGCGAAATTTACCACCCTCGTTGAGCAGCCAGAAATCTTCAGGTTTGGCGTAGTTGAGGCCGAACTTTTTTGCGTCTTCGATGAGGAGGCTCTGGCGCTCGCGGTTTACGAATTCCTCCGGGAGGTCGCGGGCGAGGGCCACGACGGTGGGCGACACGCGGTAGCGCTGGCTGGCGGCGAGTGCGAGGGTGGCGTCGCCGCCGCCGGGCGAGCCGAGGCCCCAGGCGAGATATTGCAGGGACGACGTGCCTTCGTTACGCCCTCCGCCGAGGATAGTGCCGGTGTAACAGCGTCCGTGCGACGTGCCGTAGGTGCCGCGGAAAGAATCCACCGCCATATCGAAAAACATCAGGTCGAGGAGCATGCCGGCCCGGGTGGCGACGGCGGGATCGGCCGCGAGTTCAGCCAGCGCAAGGAGCGCGCCCATCGTGACGGGATAGTAGCTATTCGAGTCCCACTCGCTGAAGCCGACCTTGGCCTTGATCTCGATCCAGCGGAGGATCCGGGTGCGCGCGGCGTCGCGATGCCACGCGCCGGAGCGGCCGTTGTTAGTAAACGTGTCGTCGGGGAAAAACTGGCCGGCGAGATATTCCGCGGTGTGGTAGCCGATCTGGTGGTTCTCGCTCCACATCGACAGGAGGTCGCTGCCGGGTTCGTCGACCCAGTATTTGAAATGCAACAGGGTGTCGCGCATTTTGGCGCGCATGGGGGCGGCGATCAGCGGGCTCTCGTAGCCGTAGAGACGCAGCAAGTTGACCGCGTCGAAGTCGGCGGTGTCATCGCGGCGGTTGATTTTGGCGAGGGAGCGGTCGATCGCGGCCTCGTCGATGACGCCGCGGCTGAGGGCGAGTCGGGCGACCTGCGTGTTCAGGTCACTGCGTTTAGAGGCGGCGGCGGTTTGGAGGATTTCCGCTCGGCGGGAGGCGAAATCGCCGCGGGGTTCGCTCGCGTAGTCCTGGCCGGCGGGTTGCGCTTGGGTAAGCGTTGACGTGGTGGTGAGCAGGGCCACCAGTCCGCAAAACACGCTTGCGGCAGCGGAGCGCGGGAAGTTCATGCGGAATTTGCGGTGAGCAGTGGATTTACGAGCGGACGGGCCGCTGCGATGAAAGGCGAATCGCAGCGTCGGGATTCGCGCAACGGGTGGATTGGTTGACGTGAACCTG
The DNA here is from genome assembly GCA_014376585.1 of Opitutaceae bacterium. Lineage (GTDB taxonomy): Bacteria > Verrucomicrobiota > Verrucomicrobiia > Opitutales > Opitutaceae > Tous-C4FEB. The sequence goes on from JACMRG010000001.1 coordinate 3,086, forward strand.
ACGCCCACGATCCCGTGAAAATCACGCGGGTTCGGCCAAGTGGGTGCGGCTCGCGGCAGTTAATTTTATTGGGCGCCGGTGGCCGGGGCCGGCCGGCCGAAGAGCACCAGACCGTCCACGGTCCAAGGCACGTTGCCGGCGCTGCCGGTTTGGGTGATGCGAACCCATTTGGCGCGCGCGGGCGGGAAAGAGATTTCCAAGACCGGGCCGGAGCCCTGGCCCTTGGCGACCGGCGGGCTCCAGGTGATGCCATCCTCAGAGAGCGCGACCGTGTAACCGCGGGGGTAGTTACGGGGATTTTTGACGGATTCGAGGCGGAGGTCAGTGAGCAGAGCGGGTTCGGTCAGCTCGATTTGGAACCAAGCACCGGGGGCTTGGGCGGGAGTGACCGTAATGCCGGCGGGCTTATCCCAGGTGAACGCGGCGGGTTGATCTTTAGGGCCGGAGGAGCCGGTGAACTTCCACGCGCTGCGGTCCGCGAGCGGCTGGGGGACGCTTTGCTGTAATTCTGGGAGGGTCCACGCTTCCGTGCGGCCGGTGGTGGCGGCACGCACGCGGGCGATGTCTTTGGGGGTGACAACGGAGCCGCGGTTACCGAAGCCGGTGCGCACGTAGGAGGTCACCGCCGCGAGCCACTCGTCGTCGTTGGCCCCCATGGGAGCCATCTGTGCCTCGTAAGTGTGGCCCGCGACGGGGCCGGAAACGCCGTAGAGGATGGCGTTAATGGCGGCGTCGCGATGGCTGAGCAGCGTGGCGGAGCCGGCGAGGGGAGGAGCAAGCGTGAGGGCACGCCCTTCAAGCGGGGTCCCGCGGCCGTCGAGGCCGTGGCAGGCGAAGCACAGCTCCATGAAAATCTGCTGGCCGTGCTCAAGGAGCGCGCGTTGTTCACCCCCGTAGCCGACGGCAACTTGAGCCGCCAGGGGATTGAGCACTTGGGCCGCGATTTCCTTCACGCCGACCGAGCTGCTCGCGACCGCGATTTTTTGGATGAGGGGTTTGGCCTCCGGCCACTTCAGGAGGTTGGCGGTGAGCATCGCTTGGACGGCGACTTCGGGGCTGGCGTCTTTAAACAGCGCGAGAATATCGGCGCTGAGCGAGGTGCCGCCGCGCTTGCACAACGACTCGGCGGCGCGGATCGCGGCCACGCGCACATGGGTGTCGGCGTCCCGAAGTTTTTCACGGATAATCGCGGAATCGAGGGCTTCCAAGCCTTCAAGCGTCCAGAGGGCATGCTGGCGGGCGAGCGAATCGGAATGAGTGCGCGCCATGGTTTGGAGTGCGGGCACGACTGAGACGTCTTGCTGAAGGATGAGCAATTTTTGCGCGGTGTCGCGCCACCAGCCGTTGGGATGGGCGAGATGGGCGACGAGTTGGGCGGGCGTTTCGCCCAACATATTGGGCGTGGCCCCGAGGGTGGCGCCATCGTGGACCAGACGCCAGATGCGGCCGCCGCCCACGTTTTGATCCAAGGCGTATTCTTGGATCACGCTGCGGAGGTAGGAGCCTTTTTTCGTCCAGTTGCTCTCTTGGATCACCCCGCGATACATGTCCGTGACGTAGATCGCGCCGTCGGGGGCGGTGACGAGGTTGATCGGGCGAAAATAGGGATCGGACGAGCGGATGAATTCGGACTGCGCGTAGGGATTGCTGAGGGTGGTGACGCCGTCTTTCACCGCGATCTTGGTGCGGCGGATGAGGCGGCCGACCGGCTCGCAAAAAAGGAGATCGCCGACCAGATCCGCGGGGAGAAGGTCTCCGCGGTAGATGTCGGCGCCGCAGGTGGCGGTGAAGTGATTGAGCGTTTTGGCGTCGGGCCGGAAGCGGCTGGTGCCGCCCTGCACATCGGGAATCGGGACGAGCGGCCAGACCTCGGTGAAGCCGGGGGCGAATTCGTTGCGGAGTTTAAAGATGCCGTAGGCGACCGGTTGTTGAAAGTTAATCGGACCGAGTTCGCCGCCGGCGTTAACGATCCAAGGCTTGCCGTAGTTGTCTTGCGTGAGGCCCCACTGGCCGCCGTTGGCGGTGGTCGTTTCCTTTTCGACGCCGCGCGGAGTCCAGCGTAGGCGAAAGGAACTGTAGGTGGAGTAGAGCCAGTTGTCCTGCGCCCAGATCAGGCCGCTCGTCTGATGCTCGAGGTTGGCTTTGCGGGCCTCGCCGGCGAAGAAAAGTTTTTTCTCGTCGGCCACGCCGTCGCCGTCGGTGTCGCGGTATTCGTAGATGTCGCCGCTGTCGGTCTCCTGCACGAGCAGGCTATCGCGGAGGGGGAGGATCTGGCGGGGCAAAACGAGTTTGTCGATGAACACGCTGTGTTGGTCAAAGACGCCGTCGCCTTTTGAGGACCAGTGCATCGAGACGCGGCTGGTCGGAGTTTTCTCATCGGTGCCGTCGATGTCCTTCATGTAAGAGCGCATCTCGGCGACGAACATGCGGCCGTTGCCGTCGAAGACCGTGACGACCGGTTCCTGGATCTGAGGCTCGCTGAGGACCAGTTCGAGGCGGTAGCCGGGGGCGAGTTGGATAAGTTTCAGGCTATCGGCCGGCGAAAGGTAGGGCGGCATCGGGCGACGCACGGGCGGGGTGGCGGCGGCGGCCGGCAGGGAGCTGACGGAAGCGGCGGCGGCGGCGGCGCACAACAGGAGGGCGCGCGCGGTGAGGAATATTTTCATGGTGATTTTCGGGCAGAGGAAAGGGCTGCTTTGGGCCAGTCGTCGGTGCGGAAGGGCGAGGCGGGGAGACCCTCGAGATTGTAGAGATTGCAGAGCGGGGAGTTGGCCCAGGCGTAGCGCACCGCCACGGGCGCGGGAACGAGCGGACTGGACACAAGCACGGTGTCGCCGCTGACGGTGGCCTCGGCCTCGATCCATTTGCGGTCGGCTCCGGCGAGCGCGAAACCGAGCAGCCGGCTGGTGGAAAGGGGTTCGACGCCTTCGGGTCGCCACGGGGAGCGACCGATGACGAGGCCGCCGCCCAACTCGGTGAACCGCACGCGCACGGCGCCGCTTTCAATCGCGAACGAGCGGTAGAGCGGGCCCGAGGCAACCAGGCTTTCACCGTAGGCGACGCGGCGGGCGGCGAGGGCGAGGCGCAACGCGACGTCGATTTTGCCCTTAGGGTGCACATTGGCGGGATCGCCCAGATCGATGGCGACGGCCATGCCGGTGCGCGGTTCAGCCAGCGCCATGAGTTGAGCTTCGCGCAGGAACGGCCAGTCGTGCTGCTCGGCGGGGAGTTGGTTCTGGTCCCAGCCCGGTAGTTGCACGAAGAGAAATGGAAAATCGCCCTGGCCCCACTGGGCGCGCCAGTTGGCGATGAGGCGGGGGAGGAGGGTGCAGTATTCGAGGCCGGCGCCGCCGTTGGCCTCGCCCTGATACCAGATGATACCGCGCAGCGCGAACGGAGCGAGTGGGGCGATCATGGCGTTGAAGATCACGCTCGGGGTCGATGGGCGGGCGGCCGGACTTGGCATGCCCATGGGATCGGGATTGGTGGGCTCGGGGCGCGAAGGAACCGGCTTGGCGCCGGGGTTCTGGCCGGGGGCTTTCGGGGCGTTGAAGGCTTTCGTGGCGGCGTTAAACCCCGGGGCGACGTCAGTCTGCCAGCGTTTCAGGTCGGCGAGGTAGCCGGAGGCGATCTGCGGATCGGCGATGACGCGGCGGTGGGTGGCGAGGGCTTCGTCCCATTGTTTGACGTGACGGGTGAACGGCGGGTCGAGGCGCAGGGCGTCGATGCTCAGCCATGTCTGGGCGGAGGTTCCGCCCCACGAGCTGTTGATCAAGCCGACGGGACGGCCGAGCTTTGCGCGGAGTTCGCGGCCGAAGAAATACGCGACGGCGGAAAAATTCTTCACGGTGGTCGGAGAGCAGACTTCCCAACGGCCTTGTAAGTCGGGCTGACGCTCGACGGAGGTTTTCCGAATGACCGTGAACAGGCGCAACTGCGGGTCGTCGGCGCGCGGTATTTCGGTGGACGCATTGTCTGCGGAGGCGACCGGATAGCCCATGTTGGACTGGCCGGAAGCGAGCCAGACCTCGCCGACCAAAACGTCGCGGAGGACGAGGGTGTTGCGGCCGGCGACGACAAGTTCCTGCGGGGCGGAGCGTGGAGGGAACGGCGCGAAGGAGACACGCCAGGCGCCGGTGGGGTCGGCGGTGGTCTGCGCGCGCTGTTCGCCGAGGGAGACCGTGACGGCTTCGCCCGGTGCGGCCCAGCCCCAGACGGGAATTTTGATATCCTGCTGCAGCACCATGTGGTCGCCAAAAATGCCGGGCAGGCGCACGTCGGCGCGCAGGGGGCTGAGCGCGAGCAGGCCGA
>JACMRG010000036.1 GCA_014376585.1 Opitutaceae bacterium
CACCTCGCCGCCGCGCAGCACGCCAAAGCTGTCCCCAAAATACCGCCGCGAAGTGAACCCCGGATCGCGCCGAAAATGCCGCGCCGTGCGCCGAAACCCGCCGATGCGTGACAACGCAAACGTCCGCTGCTCCTGCCGGTCGAGATCGTGCCCCACGAGATACCCCTGCCCTTCCAACGCCGTGACATGGTAGGGCTGCACGCGTCGCACCTCCGACGCGGCGGCATGCGGTTTCCGGTAGTCGAAGACGACTTCCTCGCATTCGAGCACCGCCCTCCCCACCTCCTCAAACAGCGCCGCATCCACCACCGCCCGTCCCATCCCGCGAAACGAGATCGAGCCCGCGAAATCCTCCGGCACGAAGCTCACCTTGTCCGTCATCGCCGCCGTGAGTTTTTCAAACGCCGTCGCCAGCTTGCGGTGGTAGGGCGTGCCCCGAAACGCCTGGATCGCCTCCCCCGCCACGAGCAGCGCCACCAGTTCACCCTCTGTGATCTGCATCGCCGGAAACGCTTCCACCGCCTCGGTGTAATAAAAGCCGCGCCGCGACTCGTCATAGCCGATGGGCAACTGCTGCCGGTCGCGCATGAAGTCGAGGTCACGCCCGATGGTCTTCGCCGACACCTCCAGTTTCTTCGCCAACGACTTCGCGTTGGGATAGCTCCCCGCCTTCAGCTCCTGATGGATCTTCTGCATCCGCGCATACGGCGGCCGCGATTTCAGCGAGACAGGGAACGCTCCGTTTTTTTTACTCATTCCTAAAAATAACCTCCGACGATGGACAACCGTTGTTCACCCCCCTCGGTTAATCTACCGGCCTATTCAAAAATCCAGATCGGCTCCGACGTGGCATGGGCATCCTGCCCATGTTCCGAACTCCCGAGCTGACCACCCACGCGCTCTCTCAATCCACCACCGCCGCCCAACTTGAAACAAACACCACGAAAAACATCTCTCCCCGACCCGCGCCTCCAATCATCCATCGCCTCTTCCCCATCGCCACCAGCCCATCGCCTCCCTCCTTCCCTCATGCACCTCGTCATCTTCGACCTTGAGACCACCGGCCTCAGCCCCGCCCGCCACGAAATCATCCAGATCGCCGCCATCCGCATGCGCGCCGGTCGCATCCTGACCGAAGAAACCTTCGCCACCTTCGTCCAACCCACCCAGCCCATCCCCGCCCAAATCAGCGGCTACACCGGCATCACCCGCGCCCACGTGGGCGACGCACCCCGCCCCGCCGAAGCCCTCGTCGCCTTCTCCCGCTTCGTCGGCGACGCCACCCTCGTCGCCCACAACGGCCATAGATTCGACCTCCCCTTCATCCACGCCACCTGCGCACGCCACGCCCTCCCCGTGCGTCCCGTCACCTACATCGATTCCCTCGCCCTCTCCCGCCAGCTCTGGGGCGGACGCGGCGGCCACGGCCTCGATGCCGTGATGGCGCGCCTCTGTCTTTCGCTCCCTGACGCCCGCCGCCACGACGCCCGCGGCGACGTGCAAATCCTCGCGGAAACCGTCCGCCAAATGTGGTCGCAACTCAGCCCCGACTTCCAAACTTGCCCCGTAACCCGCAACCCCGGCTCCATCGCCCAGTAGTCGCCGTCATCACGAGCAGAACCGCGACGCCTTATCCCGCCCGTCATCGCGAGGAGCGAAGCGACGTGGCGATCCATCTGCTCCCTTCCGGCGCGGTTCGCGCACCACTCACCAATCCGTCATCGCGAGGAGCGCAGCGACGCCCTGTCCACCGTAGCCTTGGCGAAGGTGGAGGCGATCCATCTGCCCCCACCCCGCGCGTTTCGCGCAACCCCATCTATAATCATTCCCCCCCTCCACCACTCGCATCCCCTGCATCCGCCCACTCCAACCCACCCAACCAACCACCCACCCATGCCCAACTACTACTGCCAACACTGCGGCACCAAAGCCACCAGCGTCGCCCAACTGACCGCCAACCCCTGCTACCGTCACCCCGACGCACCCAACCGAGGCAAACACGCCCTCTACGAAGGCTCCGAAAAACCCAGCTACACCTGCAAATACTGCGGGACAAAATCATCGTCGATCAGCAGCTTAACCAGCAACCCCTGCTACCGCCACCCCACCGGCGCAAACAAAGCCAAGCATTCTCCGGCTCTCTAACCGTTGTGATTAGTCCTCAATTCGAACCGAGTTCTGTAGCTCTACACCTAAAATCATGCACGCCAAGATTCCCGAACTTCTGAAGCGCGTTGAGACATTGCGGAAAGAAGAAGCGGTGACGCCAAAAGACGCCCGGAACCATCGCTTCAATATATTTCGTATTTTGAAAATGGGATCGCTTGAGGCAGCCACCCACACGCCCTATATCGCCGAATTTCTGAATCCACAGGGAGCACATGGGCTTGGCATCGGACCTCTTCAGGCGTTCATCGAACGTTTCAAGTTGGCCGGACTTACATCAACCACGATCACCGTGCGTCAAGAGTATGACTTGGGTCCGAAAACTCCGTTATCCGGGGGTCGGGTGGATATTGTCCTCTTCGATAAACGCGTTGAGAAACACACCGCAAAAGTCGCCATTGAGAATAAAATCGGAGCCGCCGATCAGCTGAACCAACTTGGTCGATACCGGCGTGATCTCCCAAATGCTAAATTAATTTATCTCACGCGTCTTGGCGATGAACCTAGCGACTACTCGACAGTCAAAAAAGATGATGTCCTCTGCCTATCCTATAAACATGACATCATCAGATGGCAGGCGGATTGCCGAGAGATGAAGGAATGCGCTCCGGTTGTTAGCGAGACCATCACCCAATACATCAACGCGCTAAAACACCTTACCGGCCAGAGCACCAATGAACACATGAGCAACCAAATCGTCCAAGCCGTGCTAAAAGACCCATATAGCTTTGCTGCATACCGCGAGCTCATTTTTTCCCAAACTGCCGTGTTTTCAGAGGTAGAATCCAAACTTCGCGAGCAATGTGCTACAGTTGCTAACAGACTAAAGTTGCAAACGAAGTTCCAGCGGACGCTAGGAGAGAATCAGCCCACCTTCTTGTTTTTTGATCAGAAAATGCGTGATAGCCACCTCTCGATCGCATTTCAGTTTCACAACACAGATTGTCGCAAGTTGAGCTGCGGCATTGTCTACGATGATAAATCGAGTCCGCGCGTGTCGCCGGAGATTTCAGGGATCTTCAAAAGTAAATTTCCTGACGGAGCGGAATCAGACTGGTGGATTACACTCTCTGAATGGCGCTACCGCGATCTCCCTTCAGATTCGGATGAAATACTCAGCGACATCGTGTTTGGTCGGTTTCAAAATGAACTAACCGAAAAAGTGGAATCGCTGTCAAAAATCGTCCAGTCCGCGCTCCAACCGTAACCGTGAAGACCGCTAAGCTACAGCCGCCGCAAACCCATAACCCGTTTCCGCACCGCCGGCTTCGGCCCGTCGTCCAGCTTCGTCCCGAAAATATCCGCCAGCCCGTAGTCGGACATGACCGGAATCGTCAGACGGTGCTTCTCCGCGATCCGTTGCGCGTGCGCCGGGCTGAGCCGCGGAAATTCCCGGTAGCCGATCAACCGCCCCGGCCGGATGATTGCTTCGTCCAGCCGCTCCACCTCGCAATTGATCGTGCAGAGGAGCTGGACCTTCAGCAGCTCGCCGAGCAGCCCGTCGGAAATGTTGAGCAGGTTGGCCACCGCGCCCTTCCGGCCCGTCCCCGTGTTTTCCAGCAGCGCCTCGGCATCTTCCAAAATGACGACCTTCGTCAGCCCGGCGTGCCGGCGATTCTCGTCCACCCAAAACTCCACCATCTGCGGCGAGGTGAGCAGCTCCTCCTGCGTCACCGGCAGGTAATAAAAACGATGCGTGCGCCGAAGCTTGCCGATCAGGTGCCGGATGAACGTCGTCTTGCCCGTGCCCGGCGGTCCGCGGAAAATCAGCGTGCCGGTGTCCTTCGCCTTCATCGTCGCGACCAATTGCGGCTCCCACGTCGCGCACTCATCGCCGTAGAGCAGCCGAAGATTTTCTGCGTCCAGGCAAAAGCTCCGCGTGATTTCCACCAGCGAGGTCGTCGGCCCTGTTTTCCCCAGGCCGATCACGGCGAAACTCCCGCGCCACTGCTTGCGCCGGCGAGCCTGATACTTCGCGGAAAGCGTCTGCGCCCAGCGACTGGCGGCCTCACGCGTCGAGGCAAACGCCCGCAGGGTAGAAACGTCGGAGTCCACAAACACGAAAGTCCCGTCATCCATCTTGAAGAGCAGTTGCTCATGCTCCCGTTTCCAGCCCCGCCCGCCTTTTCGCCGTTCGTGGGAGCTGGCTCCGCGCACGAGATGGCAGGAGTAGTCGGCCAACACCCGATCCACATCGAAGGGACCGTGGACCTGCGCCGCAAAATAGGGGCCATCAGAAAAATGCTGATAGACCACGGCATTGAAGGCATCGATGCCCTTGGATTCAAAAACGGGGTAACGATAATTCGATTTCAGGTTGGGCCTCGGGCATTCCTCAGGAAATGTGATCATGGGTGCGTGTGGTGTTCGCGATGCAATGGGACGTGGCGACGATCCGACGACGGAATGCCGCCTTCCGATTTCCCCTACCCTACCCGCGCACCGCAGACATCTGCTGTCCACCGTCCGCCGTTTCTCCAAAAAATCCGTTCATCGTTGCCGAATCCCCACGTTCAAAAGCGGGTGGAACCGAAAGCGAAGTCCGTGTCTTGCCGGCATCGAGTGGCACGGGCGTCCCGCCCGTGAACGAGCGGGCATCCTGCCCGGTCGTTTCCGATCCCATGGGCGCGAAGCCCATGTCACCCGAACCACTGACTTCACCTCTTGTTACACCTCAGCCCCTCGCCCTAAACCCCGCCCCAAATTTGCGCTTGCACGCCCCGCCCGCGCTTTGGATGTTGGAACCTTGCGTTAGTGAGAGTCCATCGGTTGTGGACGCTCACCATGACCGGTCTGGCATTCCGCCAGATTAACAACGGTGACGCCGGCTGAACCCGAGTTTCCCTCGGGCCAGGCGGGTGGCACGGGGCCTGCAAAGGTCCCCTACAGTCGTGTAACTCAAATACTAAACCATGTCACCCACCACCGTCGTTAAGCCAGAAATCATCGCAAAGTTCAAAACCCACGACACCGATACCGGTTCGTCCGAAGTTCAGATCGCGCTGCTCACCGCCCGGATCAATCACTTGACCGAGCATCTCCGCACTCACCGCAAGGACTTCCACTCGCGTCGTGGCCTGCTCCAGATGGCGAGCCGCCGTCGTAAACTTCTCGATTACCTCAAGAAGAACGAGCTGAACAAATACACCGATATCCTCGCGAAGCTCAGCCTTCGCAAATAACGCTTTAAAAATCGCACGGGCGACCCGATCCGCGGGTCGCCCGTTGTCTTTACTGACACTCGCATCACGACCTGAGGTATTTCTGATTGTTGTTTCCAAGGTAGGGCGCGCTATCCCTAGCGCGCCGTTCCTCCTAGAGACGCCAACCTGAAATCTCTCGAGTCTGACCGAGAAGATTGCAAAGCCCGGCCGGCCTTCGCGCCGTCCGCAGCCCAACCCCGATTCGCCCGCGCCGCACCTCGTGCGCGCCGTGGCGTTTCTTGTCCACCAACCGAAATAGAAACCGTCAGTTAATCCGAAATCCGCGGCCCTTGCGCTGCGGTTGCCAGAAACCGTCCGCTAATCCGTCCGAAACCGTCCGAAAAAATATGAATCAGAAACACAATGTCACCGTCCCCGGCCTGAACCTCACGTTCTCGACCGGCTCCATCGCCCAGCTCGCTGGCGGCGCCGTCAACGTCAACGTCGGCGAGACCAACGTCCTCGTCACCGCCTGCGCCGCCACCACCATGCGTCCCGGCCAGGACTTCTTCCCCCTCACCTGCGACTACCGCGACAAATACGCCGCCGCCGGCCGTTTCCCCGGCGGTTACTTCAAACGCGAGGGCCGTCCTTCCGAGCGCGAGATCCTCATCTCCCGCCTCTGCGACCGTCCCTGCCGCCCCCTCTTCCCCGAGGGTTTCCTCAATGAAGTCCAGATCATCGGCACGCTCCTGTCGGCCGATTTGATCAACGACTCCGACATCGCGATGGTCAACGGCGCCTCCGCCGCCCTCGCCATCTCCGACATCCCATGGAACGGGCCCATCGGCTGCGTCCGCGTCGCGCTTATCGACGACAAGTTCGTCGCGAATCCGACCATCGAGCAGATGTATTCCTCGTCGCTCGACCTCATCTACGTCGGCAACGCGAAAGACATGCTGATGATCGAGGGTTCCGCCGACCAGATCTCCGAGGAGCGCTTCATCGAGGCCCTCGCCTTCGGCCACGACGCCATCCAGCCGATCATCGCCGCCATCAAGGAACTCACCGCTCTCGCCGGCAAAAAGAAGGCGCACTTCGCCCTCGTCGGCGCCACCCCCGAGGCCCGCGCCATCATCGAGCGCGTCGTCCCCGCCGAGCGCATCTCCACCGCCATCTTCGGCCACGAGAAACACGTCCGCTCCGCCAACATCAAGCTCCTCAAAGCCGAGGCGCATGCCGCCCTCACGATCGAGCTCGGCGCCGGCCGTTTCAGCGACGTCGACCTTAACGTCGTTTTCGAAGACCTCCAATACAAAGCCTACCGCGCCACCGTCCTCGCCAAGGGCACCCGCTCCGACCACCGCGACGCGAAGTCCCTCCGCCCTCTCCAGGCCCAGGTCGGCGTCCTCCCCCGCGTCCATGGTTCCGCCATGTTCCAGCGCGGCGACACGCAAAACATCGCCATCGTCACCCTCGGGCCGACGAAGGAAGCCCAAGACATGGACGGCCTCACCGGCGGTCCGACCTCCAAGTCGTTCATTCTCCACTACAATTTTCCACCGTTCTCCGTCGGTGAAGCCGGCCGTTTCATCGGCCCCGGCCGCCGCGAAATCGGCCACGGCGCCCTCGCCGAGCGCTCGCTCGTGCCGATCCTCCCGCCCGAAGATGCGTTCCCTTACAGCATCCGCGTCGTCTCCGAGATCATGGCCTCCAACGGCTCGACCTCGATGGCCTCGATCTGCGGCGGCTGCTTGGCCCCCATGGACGCCGGCGTGCCCATCATCGCTCCCGTCGCCGGTATCTCCTGCGGTCTCATGACCGAGATGGACTCCAGCGGCACCATCACGAAGTGGACGACGATCACCGACATCCTGGGCGAGGAAGACCCCTTCGGCGACATGGACTTCAAGGTCGCCGGCACCACCAAGGGCATCACCGGCTTCCTACTCGACCTGAAGATCAACGGACTCCCCTTCGAAATCGCC
>JACMRG010000243.1 GCA_014376585.1 Opitutaceae bacterium
GAGCGTCCGCAGCGGCACGTGGGGATGCACGCTCAACATCGCCTCGTTGGCCTCCCGGATCATGACGCCGTCGAGGGGGATTATCCGCAGCACCCCTTCGTCGATATCGTCATTGAACGCCTGCCACGCCGCCTGCCGCTGTGACTCCGTGATGATCCGGCCCCGTTCTTTTGCCAACAGCGCCGACCAAACTTCTCCCATCGCCAATTCCGAGGTGACGAGCGTCGCGCCTTCGATGTGCGCGTCAACTTCCTCGGAATCGGGTTCGATGGTGTAGCGCTTTATTAGCACCGAGGTGTCGAGATACATGGAGATTGGCCGCTCAGTAGCCGCTGTCCCGTTCGGCGCGGATCGCCGGCGTCGAGTCTGGCCCCATCGTCATGGTTGCACGCAAAGCGGCCATCGAGCGCGCCGGTTTGCCGCGGATCACCGGCCGATACCGCACGATCATCGCTTTCGGACGGCCGTCGCTGGTGATGACAATATCTTCTCCTTGCGCAGCTCGCTCCAGCAACGACGAGAGTTGGTCTTTCGCGGTCCGCACACTGATCTCCACCGGTGCGTTATGCGCGGCCTGAGCTTCGTTCAGTATCCCTGTTTTCGACTTATGGGCCGGCTTTTTACCATTAACCTTGGTCTTCATGTGGCCAATTGAGGCCTCATGCTGCCATAATCACAAGTTTTCTTCGCCTCACCCCCGCCGAATCGCCCAAAGTTGGCGCGCCTGCGTGATCGTCTTCTTGAGCACCTCTGGCGTGAGCGCCTGCTTCGGATCGTCGCCAATACCCTTGGCCGGTTCGACGTGCGCCTCGATGCAAAGCCCATCCGCGCCATACGCGACCGCCGCGAGCGCGGCCGCCGGCACGTAGCTGGCTTTGCCCACCGAATGCGAGGGATCGACCACGACCGGAGCCCAGGTTTTTTCTTTCAACAGCGGCGTGATGCTCTCGTCGGGGTGGTTGCGGTAGCCATCGAGTGTCGGCGTCGTGCCGCGTGGGCAGAGAATGACGTTCGGGTTGCCAAATGCCGCGATGTATTCCGCCGCCGAAATGAACTCGTTGAGTGGCCCCATGTGAATGCTGCGCTTGAGCAACACCGCCGTGTCGCGCTCGCCAATTGCTTTACCGATGGCACGCAGCAGCGAGTAGTTCAGCGCGTTGCGGGCTCCCACCTGCAAAGTCGTCACACCCGCATCGAGCGCGAGTTTGATATGCGCTTCTTCCATGACTTCCGTATCCACGGGCAAGCCCGTGCGCCGCGAAGCCTCCATCAAAATATCCAGTGACTTCACGTCGCCTTGGAACGAGTAGGGATTGGTCCGTGGCTTCCAAACCCCGCCGCGTAGCGCATTGGCCCCGGCTTCCTTCACCGCCGCGGCCGTCTCATAAAAATAATTCGGATTCTTCGGGTCGATCGTGCATGCGCCCGCGATCACAAAAAGCTCCTCGCCCAGCGTGACGCCGCCGATCCTGATCCGATGACTGGCGAGGTCGGACCGCTTGTCCATGAGCTTGAACGGTGACTGGATACGGTCGATGCGCTCGATGTAATCGAGTCCCTCGATGCGGTTGATCATCAGCTCGTCGCGCTCATCGCCGACGATCGCATAGATCGAGCGCACCGCACCGACGATCGGCTGAATCTTGCAGCCAAACTCCGTGACGATGGCGGTGATTTCGGAAAGTTGTTCGGTGCTTAGGCGGTTGGACTTTGGCAGGATCATGACGGAGAGCCTATCAGCAAAACACAATCGTCTCACCGATGGAAGTCTGAGCTGGCCGCGACCAAAATCCTCCCGGGCCGCCCCACGCTTCAACTACAGCCACGCCTCAAATTCCGCCGGCAACGCCGCCTTTGCCGCAAAGGTGTATTCCTTCGCCTTCCACTCGTAGCCGAAGCTCGTCTCGAATGAGTGCAAAAACAACCGCTTCGTCCCCGCCTCCTTCGCAAACGCCCGGTTGCGCGCGAAATCTCCGTAGGTCTGGTCGCCCACGATGGGCAAATGGCGCTTCGCGCACTGCACGCGCAACTGATGGCTGCGTCCGGTCTTCGGCTCCAATTTCATCAACGTGAGTTTCGTCTGCTTTCGCCCCACGCGCACCACGCTCATCCGGCTTTCCGCCGGCATGTGTCCCGCGTGTGTTGCCGTGCGGATCTGCCCGCCGCGCTTCTCCACCGCGAGCAGGTCCCGCCACAGCTCCACCGACTTGGGCGGCGTCCCAAAAACGAGCGTATGATAAACTTTCCGCACCTGCTTCCGCTTGAACTGCGCGCGGATCTCGTTCGCGAGGTCTTGGCTCGCCGCAGCGAGAATCACACCCGAAGTCGCAGAATCCAGCCGGTTGAGCAGCCACAGCTTCCGGTCTGCTCCCGCCGGATCCTTCCACTGGTAGAATTCGCCATCGAGCGCGTAGTGCGCGTCGAGCAGTGAAAGCGGCTGATCCGATTTCTGGTTCGGATGCGACAACACCCCGGCGGGCTTGTTGAACGCCGCCAATCCGTTCTCGTCTGCGGTGAGCAGGGTGACTTCGCGACCCAGTGGCAGCGCTTCCCAAAAACTTTTCCCAACCTTGCTCACTGATAGTAGAACGTGAACGTCATCTCCTGCGAATTGCCGAGCACTGCGATCATGTCGTCGGACCATTTCCCATACGGCGACCGCGCCGTGATGGCGCTGACGCACGCCTCCTTGCCTTGGTCGCTCGACGTGTTTTTTACGTCTATAATCGTGGTGATCTTGCCGTCCGAATCCATTCGGAAACTCACCGTTACGGTCGTTCCGGAAGGCGGATACAGCGTGCTCTGGAGTAAAATGCGATCCCACTGGATCTGCACCGTCTCGATCATGCGCTGGAGATATACGCCATAGTTGCTCCACTTCGCGTCCACTGCAGTCGGCCGGATGTTCATCGTGCCAAATTTATTGTCCGAGAAAATGCCCGGCCGCACCTGCTGCTTCTGCAGGACGGGGCGCTCCTGCGGCTTGTTGCGGTCGATCTTCGGCGTGCTCGCGACCGCGCTTTGAATGAGCGGCGCATTCTTGATGCCCTCGACCCGCTCCGGCACGGCCTTGGCCCCTTCGGCGAACTTGGCGACATTGCTGCCGAACGCGTCGGGATTATCGCCTTCCTTTTTCTCAAAACCCGAGAGCGGGATCTGCTCCTGTTTCGGCGCTTCCTTCGTCGCATCTTTCGCAGCGACTTCAACGGGCGGCGCCATCGGCACCGATTCCTGCGGCTTGGTGAGCTGGCCGTCCACGATCTGCGTCGATTGCACGTCCTTTTTGCCGACCAGCGCCGGCATGTCGTTTTTGCCGTCCGGGGTGGGCTTTTCTTGCGCCACCTGCTGGTTCATGAAACTGAAATTGTTCGTCTTGTCCGGGACATTGTCCGGCGCGTCGGGGTTCGCCTCGACGAATTTAAACGGCGGCGGTGGCGCTGCGGGCGTTTTCGGTTTCTCAAACTCATCCTCGGCCAGCTGCACGCTGAACGGCGCCGGCGCCGGCCGCGGCGCCAACTCGGTCGGTGCGAGTTTGAGGAAATACGGCGCCGCCACGAACAACAGCACGTGCAACAACAGTGTTCCCATCACGCCGATCTGCACCGATCGCGTCTCCGGGTTACCCGACAACCGCGGCAAAGCGCGGCGTTGGCGGCCGGCGGGCGGTTCGGTTAAAATTGCGCTCATGGATGCGTGACGAGGGTTCTGACGGCGGGCATTCAGTCACAGCAGACCGCACCGGGTCAAAATTTGTTTCGTTGTTTCCAACGGTAGCCCGACGATGTTCGACAAAGATCCCCGGTAGCTTGCCACGATCAGGTCCGCGTGGTCCTGAATCCCGTAGCCGCCCGCCTTGTCCAGCGTATGCACCAGCGCCAGATAGGCCTCGATCACGTCGTCGCCGAAATCTTTGAACGTCACCTCGCTCGCTTCGCCGTCTTCGAGCCGCAACCCATCCGCCGCCCGTCGCACCGCCAGCCCCGTAAAGACCGTATGGGTGCGCCCGCTCAACCGCCGTAACATCGCCCGCGCCTCGATCCCATCGCGGGGTTTGTTCAACGCCGTATCATCAATAAATACCGTCGTATCCGCACCCAGCACGATCGCCGTCGGGTGCCGCGCCGACACCCAATCGGCCTTCAATGCCGAATTGTGCGCGACCATTTTACGCGGGTCCGTTGTCGGGTCCTCGTGCTCGACCACGTCCGCCGTCACCACGGTAAACGTCACTCCGATCTGAGTGAGCAACTCCCGCCGCCGCGGCGACGCCGAGGCCAAGATCAACTCCGCGGGTCCACTCATTAGGGGACGCGCTCGGCCAGAATCCCGCGCACTTCGCCCTTTGATCGCGCCAGCTCCACGCGGCTCAGATTATAGAGATACACCGCCTCCACCAGGCCGTCGCTCGCGATCGCCAGGCGATTCTGGGCCTCGATGATCTCGCGATTGTCGGCCACGCCCTGCTGAAAGCGCTTTTGCGCCAGCTGGAGTTCCTGCTCAGCCAGTCGCAGCGTCTTTTCCGCCACCGTGATCTGGGCGTTGCGCGAACTCGCATCCTGCTGCGCGAACCGCAACTCCGTTGAGATCTGCAACTCCAGATTTTTCAACCGCGCCGCTTGCGAACGCTGCCGCGAGAGCGCCGCCCGTTGATCCGCACTGCTTTTGAGTCCGTCGAAAATCGGCATCGTCACCGTCGCACCCGCAAACCACGCCTGCTTGGTCGTGCTGTCGAAAATCTCCGCCGCCACATAGCCGTATTCGCCACCGAGGCCGAGGATGGGAAGCCGTTCAAATTTCGCCGTCTTCACGTCGAGCTTCGCCTGCTCGAGCGCCTTTTGGGCCCGCAGCCAATCCGCGCGTTTCGTGAAGGTCGTCTCCTCAAGCCCCTCCGTAAACGCCCCGGCATTTTCACGCTGCACCTGAAAGTCCGTGAGCGTGAGCGTGCGCGCCGGATTCAGGTCGAGTAGTCGCTGGAGCAGCAACGCGCTTTGATACACCACCGTGTCCTGCTGCAGCCGCGCCTGCTCCGCCTGCGCGAGCAACGACTCGGCGCGGGTCACGTCGATCTGCGTGGCGACGCCCGCCGCGAGCTGGTTGCGCGCGAGTTCTACCAACGCCCGTGAGCGGGCGATGTTCGCGTCCAGCACGTCGATGCGCCGCAGGTTTCGCAGATGCGTAAAATAATACTGCGCCACCGAACTCATCACCGATTGCACCGTCGCACGATAGTCGGCCTCGGCCACCGCCACGCCCGCTCGCGAGGCGCGATACGCCGCGATCTGCTGCGGATTCAGAATCGAAACGTTTCCCACCAGCCTACCGTCGAAACGATTCGCCGCGGACGTTTGCGTGAGCGTGCCACCACTCGAAACGCTCACCGATTCGGCCCGGCGCTGCTGGGCGCTCAGGCCGACATTCGGCAGCAGTCCCACACGTTGCTGATTGGCCGCGGCCAGCGCCTGCACGGCCGCCTCACGACTGAGCAGCACGTTCACATTGGCGCCCTCGACCGCGTCGAGAGCCTTGGCCAGCGACCACGGCTCGACCTGCGTCTGGCCGAGCGCCGCCGCCCCCCCCACCACTAATCCGACCCAAAGTGTGCGGAACGAAAGTTGCATGCAGCCCCGAGCAAAGCCCGCCGCGTGCCAGCCCTGCAAGCTCGCGAGTTGCGGCTCGCCAAATCTTCCGCACGGTTCTCGATCTTTCATTCCATGCGCCTCGGCCTCGCCCAGCTCAACCCGACCGTCGGTGACCTCGCCGGCAATCGCCGCAAAATTCTCGATGCCTACGCCGCCCTCGTCGCGCAGGGCGCCGAACTCGTCGTCTTCCCCGAGCTCATTGTTTGCGGCTATCCGCCTCGCGATCTCCTCTTAAAACGCCACTTCGTTCCCGACGTCGTCGCTTCCATGGCCCAGATCGCCGCCGCCATTGGCGACGTCCCCGCCGTCGTAGGCACCGTCGAACTTAATCTCTCGGGCTCAGGCCGCCCCTTTTTTAACGCCGCCGCCTTCTGCCATCGCGGCCAGATTATCGCCACCGCGCGCAAATGCCTGCTGCCGACCTACGACGTCTTCGACGAAGACCGTTATTTCGAACCCGCCGTCGAGCCCATCGTCGTCACCCACGCCGGACAGCGCGTCGGCATCACCATCTGCGAAGACATCTGGACCCACCCGATGATCGGCACGCGCCGCCTTTATCACGGCCTCGATCCCGTCGCCCAACTCGCCATGCAGAAGTGCGACCTCATGGTAAACCTGTCCGCGAGCCCGTGGAATCACGGCAAGGGCGGCGTCCGCGAGAAACTCGTGACCGATTCCGCCCGCGCGCTCGGCTGCCCGGTCGCCTACGTCAACGCCGTCGGCGGCAACGACGAACTCATCTTCGACGGCCGCAGCCTCGTTTCGACGGCCACGGGCACGATTACCGCCGGCCTTGCCGCCTTCTCCGAGGAAGTTCGCCTCGTCGATATCGGTTCAGTGCCGCAACTCTCATCCTCCTTTCAACAGACCGATCTCGCAGACATCTATGCCGCGCTCGTTCTCGGTCTGCGCGACTACGCCCAAAAATCAGGTTTCAAGAAAGCGCTCATCGCCCTCAGCGGCGGCATCGACTCCGCCCTCGTCGCAGTCATCGCCGCCGAAGCCTTCGGCGCCGCCAACGTCATCGGCGTTTCCCTTCCGTCGTCGATCTCTTCGCAGCACTCGCGCGACGACGCCCGCGTCCTCGCCGAAAATCTCGGCATCCGTTTCGAGACCGTCGCCATCGCCGAAGCCGTTGCTTCCACGGAAGCCGCCCTGGGCCCGATTTTCGTCGGACGTCCGCGCGACGTCACCGAAGAAAATATTCAGGCCCGTATCCGCGGCGTCCTCATGATGGCGCTTTCGAATAAATTCGGCGCCCTCCTCCTCACCACCGGCAACAAGAGCGAGATGGCCGTCGGCTATTGCACACTCTACGGCGATATGTGCGGCGGCCTCGCCGTCATCAGCGATGTCTTCAAGATGCAGGTTTACGCCCTCTCTCGCTGGATCAACCGCGACCGCGAAATCATCCCCGCCAACACCATCGACAAACCGCCGTCCGCCGAACTGCGTCCCGGCCAAGTCGATCAAGACAGTCTCCCGCCCTACGACCAACTCGACGCCATCCTGACAGGCTACGTCGAGGAAGGTCTATCCCGTCGCGATCTTGTAGCGCAGGGCTTCCCCGAAACGGTCGTCAATGACATCGCGCGCAAGGTCGATCTCAACGAATACAAGCGCAAGCAAGCCGCCCCCGGCCTCAAAATTACCCCGCTCGCTTTCGGCGTCGGCCGTCGCATCCCGATCGTCCAAAAATACGTGAGCTGATGATTGGCCGAATAATTCTAAGCCTCATCACAAATTTCATCTGAGGAAACCCCTTGGTTGAAACAGCGCCGCCCAGCGAGTGGCGATGGGGGTTTGCTTTCGTCACCGCGGCATCGCTCGCATCCTTGCTCGTCGTGCCGGCTACTCATGCTCAACCCACGCTGCCGGATTCGAGTGTCGGCATTTGGCTTAGCCTGATGGCAATCGCCCTCCTTTTCGCTCTTTTTACCGCCGGACTCTTTTTGATCTATCGACGTTTTTCTGTCCGTGTCTGCAGTTATGCAGCACTCACAGCCCTCACCGCATCGTTCGGGTGTCTGTGCTACCTCTAACCGATCTTATATAGGCACGCGGGTTTTCGACACCCACGTGCTAGCTCTATCTTACCGATTCCCGTGCGCCTCAAGGTTGGTCGCCAGCTCGTAGCTGATCTTGCCTTCCATGATCTCGCGCAACGCCGTGTCTTCCGGTGAAAGTTTTTCCAATGATTCGACGAGCGGGCGATTGCCGCGCTTCAATTGTTTCACTCGCAGCGAGACCAAATTGACCAAGATATTCGGGTCATCGACCATCTTGAGCGCGCCTTTGATGTAATCGTCTCTCATAATTTAGGATATCAGCCGGCTGCCAGCCGTCTGACCCAAGTTTGAGAATCAAACCGGCGTTGACGTCATGGCATCGAGACTGAGGGAGCACCATAAAAGCCGATCAGCAATGAAGACGACCCCTATCTCCCCGCGGCTCCGCCATTTATGCCAACGCGCTTGCCGGCCATCCCGTTAGAACGATTATAGGCGATTCCCAACCCTCACTTTTGTGACTCACTACACCGTTGCCCCGCTTGATAAATCCGCGCGTTGCCATCAGGTGATCTTGCGCGTTGTCGGGCACGCGAGGATGTTTACCTCTTTCATTTTACGTCGTGGCCACCCCAATCTCTGACTCTCTCTTCGCTCGCGCCCTTCAACTTATACCCGGTGGGGTCAACTCCCCCGTTCGCGCCTTTCGCTCCGTCGGTGGCTCCCCCTTCTACGTGAAGGCCGCCCGCGGCGCCATGCTCATCACCGCCGACGACCGCGAACTCATCGACTTCGTCTGCACCTGGGGGCCCGCCATCCACGGCCACAACCACCCGCGTATCAAGGCCGCCATCTCCACCGCACTCGAGAGCGGCACGTCGTTTGGCACGCCCAATCCCTACGAAGTCGAGATGGCTGAACTCATCACGCGCCTCGTTCCCTCGATCCAAAAAGTCCGCATGACTAGCAGCGGCACCGAGGCCACCATGTCCGCGGTGCGTCTCGCCCGCGGTTTCACGAAGCGCGATAAGATCGTCAAATTTTCCGGCTGCTACCACGGACACTCTGATTCCCTTCTCGTGAAGGCCGGCTCCGGGGCCCTCACCCACGGCCATCCCGACAGCGCTGGCATCCCCGCCAGCTTCGCCCGCGAGACCATCGTTCTTCCTTTCAACAACGCCGAAGCCCTCGCCGCCGCTTTCGCCGCTAATCGCGGCCAAATCGCTGGCGTCATCCTCGAGCCCTATATCGGCAACCTCGGCTTCATCCCCGCCGATCCCGGCTACCTCGCCGCCGTCCGCCAACTCTGCACCCAACACGGCGCGCTCCTCATCTTCGACGAAGTCATGACCGGCTTCCGTCTCGCCCTCGGCGGCGTGCAACAAATCGAATCGATCACGCCCGATCTCACAACTCTCGGCAAAATCATCGGCGGTGGCCTCCCCGTCGGCGCCTTCGGCGGCCGCGCCGACATCATGGATCACCTCGCGCCGCTGGGTCCCGTTTATCAGGCCGGGACGCTCTCTGGCAACCCGCTCGCGCTCTCCGCCGGTATCGCCAGCCTCCGCCTCTTGGAAGAATTAAATCCCTACGCCCGCCTCGACACCCTCGGCCGCCAAGTCCGCGACGCCGTCCTGTCCGCCGCCGCAGCCAAAGGAATTCCCGTCCAAGTCCCGCAACGCGGCTCGATGTTAAGCGTCTTCTTCACCACGACGCCCGTTCGCGACTATGATAGCGCCCTCACTTCCGACGCCAAACTCTTCGCCCGGTTCTTCCGCGCCTGTCTCGACGGCGGCGTTTATCTACCGCCTAGTGCCTACGAAGCCTACTTCCTGAGCACCGCTCACGAAGGCCCCGCCATCGACCGCGCCTGCGAAGTCATCACCAACGCCCTTCGCTCCCTCTAAAAATGTCCATCCCCGTTCCTTCCGTTTTCCGTGCCTTCCGTGGGCAACTCCCCCGCCCCCTTTTCATTTTCGCGTATTTCGCGTGTTTCGCGGGCCACCTTCTCCACGCCCAGCCCGGCTCCCTCGCCACGATCCCCCTCGACGACCTCCGCCCCGGCCAACACGGCCAGGTCTGGACTGTTTTTCGCGGCACCGAACCCGAGCCCTTTGACGTCGAAGTAACCGGCGTCGTCCGCAACGCCCTCGGCCCCGGCAAATCCCTGATCCTCTGCCAACTCACGGATCCCCGCGTGCAAAACATGGGCGCCGTCGCCGGCATGAGCGGCAGTCCCCTCTACATCGACGGCAAACTCGCGGGCGCCCTCAGCTACCAGATCCAACGTTTCGAAACCGTGCGCTACGCCGGCTTTACCCCTGCCGCCGACCTTGCCGAAGTCCGCGACAAACCCGACCTCGCACCCTCCACTTTACCGGCCACTCCGGTCGCGCCCCACGCTCCCTCCGCCCCACCCGCCTCCACCACCACGTCTTCATACGCGCCCCTCCGCCCCGTCTTCACGCTGAGCGGCCTCGCGCCCGCCGTCGCCGACCTCTTCGCCCCGCGCTTTTCCGCCCTCGGCCTCGAAGTCACCGCGCTGGGCGGCAACTCCGCCGGCTCCGCTCCTCTATCCTCATCCCTCCCGCCTACCGCCCCTCTCCGCGCCGGCTCGGCCGTCTCCGTCGCTCTCGCCACCGGCGACATCACCCTGGCCGGCACGGGCACGGTCTCCCGCGTTGATGGCGCCCGCATCACCGCCTTCGGCCACCCCATGCTCTCGCTCGGCAACGTCGAGCTGCCCATGTGCGCCGCCGATATTATCGCGATCCTGCCCTCCAGCCTGCAGTCCTTCAAAATCGCCAACACCGGCAACGTCATCGGCACCATCACGCAAGATCGTCTCTCCGCCGTCTCCGGCACCCTCGGCGCCGGCCCCGCCATGATCGCCGTCGAAGTGTCCGTCGCACCTTCGAGCCCCGTGGCCCGGGTCCTGCGCTTCCAAGTTGCCCGCCAGGCCCAGCTCACGCCCTCGCTCATCGCCGCCGGCGTCACCCAAGCCATCGTCGGTTCCAACGACGGCGCCCTCGCCCATGGCTTTCGCCTTACCAGCAACATTCAATTTTCCGCCACCCAAAATCTTTCCGCCCGCACCCTCCACGCCGGCCCGCAGGCCTTCGCGCAGGGCCTGAATCAATTCGTCCAGGGTCTTTCGCAGGACCTGCAAAATCCCTACGAAAAAACCTTCCCCAGCAGCATCAGCTTCACCGTCGAACCCTTGCCCGCCAACCCCGCCGTCACGATCGATCTGTTCCAACTTTCCCGCGCCAGCGTCCGCGCCGGCGACACCGTCACCGCCACCATCGCCTGGCGCGACTACCAGGGCGAAGCGCACCGCGAGGTCGTCACGCTCCCCATCGACGCCGCGTGGGTCGGTAAAAATCTCGACGTCATCCTGGCTCCCGGCCCCGCCCTCGACGAACTCACCGGACATCCCTCCGTGGTCGCCGCTGCCACGCTGCGCAGCTTCGACTCCTATCTCGCCGCCATGCGCGATGATCGCCCGCGCGACGGCCTCTGCATTGCGGTCGTCGAAAAATCCACGCTCTTCACCGACGAGACCGCGTCCACGCCCGACGTTCCCGGCTCGATCGAGCGCATCGCCCGCGCTGCCGACGAAGCCCGTTTCCAAACCCGCGCCGCTGTCATCCCTCTTTACGAGCGCCACCTCCTCCCGGGCAAACTCGCCACCCTCATCGTCCGCCGCCCCCTGCGCGTCGTCGATTGAACGCGCCTGTCATTGCGAGCGATTCCACTGCGCGCGATCCATTATTTTCGTTCATGCGCGCCTCGCGCCTTCCCCTCCCCGTCCCTTCTTACTTCATGTCCACCCGCTCCTCACCGTTTTCTTTCTTTGTATTTCGTATGTTCCGTGGGCCCGCTCTCCGAATCCTCCCCCTTTTCGTGTGTTTCGTGGTGCCTCTCTCCGTGTCGGTCCTCACCACCGTCTCCGCCGATCCGCTCTCAAAAAAATACGATCTGGATTTTTACCGCGACGTCCCCAGTCGAAATCTGAAGGGCCTCGCCACCCGCTCCGACGGCCGCCTCGTCGCCGGCCCCGTTCTCACCGAACTCACCGCCGTCGCTCCCTTCAACGCTGATCTGCTCTGGACTCTTGAGTCTGCCGGCGCCCCCGACCGCTGGCTTCTCGGCACCGGCCCTGACGGCCGCGTTCTTGAAGCCACGCTCGACGTGGCGAAGTCCGCTTTCACCACCCGCGAAATCGCCAAGCTCGACGAGCCCCACATTTTCGCCCTCAAGCGCCTCCCCGACGGCGCCCTCCTCGTCGGCACCTCTCCGCACGGTGTCCTCTTTCTCCTGCGCGACGGCAAAGTCACGGCCCGCGTTTCGCTCCCCGTCGATTCCATCTTCGATCTCCTTGTCCTCGACGCGGACACCGCGCTCATCGCCACCGGTAATCCCGCCCGTCTCTACCGCATCGACCTCAAGCAATTCGCCACCTCCGGCGTCGCTCCCGAAAAGCTCATCACCCCCGCGCAGTTCACCGCGCGCGGCCTCACCCTCGTCGGCGAAATCCGTGATCGCAATCTCCGCCGCCTCGCCCGGTTTCCCGATGGCCGCGTCGCCGCCGGCTCCTCGCCCAAGGGTAACATCTACGTTTTCCCCGCCACGATTTCCTCATCCGCTCCCGCCAGAGCCGACCCCGTCCTACTTCAAGAAAACCGCGACGCCGAAGTCACCGATCTCCTCCCTCAGCCCAACGGCGATCTCTACGCCACGCTGGTTTACTCTCCATCCGCCGGCGACGCCCGCATCAACGTCCTGCCCTCCAAGCCTTCCAAAGAAGGGACCGACGCGCTTGCCGCTCCCGCGCCGGTCTCTTTCTCTCCGCCCGCTGAAAAATTCTCCGGTCGTAGCACCCTCGTGTTTTTTCCTGCCGGTGGCTTTCCCGAAATCCTCAGCTCCCGCAGCAACCTCGCATTTTACCAACTCGCGCGCCGCGGCGACACTCTTCTGATCGCCGGCGGCGAACAGGGCGAACTCATCGGCTACGATCTCACCGCCCGCCTGCCGCTCACCTACGCCGGCAGCGCATCCTCGCAGCTCAACGCCCTCGCCGCCGTCCCCGGCACCCCGGATCGCTTCCTCGTGCTCCGCAATAACGCCCCCGGTCTTGCCCTGCTCGATTTCAAGGCCACCGCCGAACGCTCCGCCGAGACCCGCCGCATCGATCTCGGCACGGCCGCGCTTTTCGGCGCCCTGCGCTTCGACCGTCTCCGCGACCTCGCCCCCGCCCAGCTCGCCCTTGAGATCAAGACCAGCGTCGGCAGCGACGAGGTCGAAGGCTGGACCGCGTGGACTCCCCTCCTTGCCGCCG
The DNA here is from genome assembly GCA_014376585.1 of Opitutaceae bacterium. Classification (GTDB taxonomy): domain Bacteria; phylum Verrucomicrobiota; class Verrucomicrobiia; order Opitutales; family Opitutaceae; genus Tous-C4FEB. Next base: position 12,993 of record JACMRG010000243.1, read on the forward strand.
ACGCCACCGATCCCGCGTGGCGCGCCCCGGCTCTCCGCGGTCGCTACGCCAAGCTGCGCCTGAAACTCCCCGCCGCGGCCGCCTCCCTCGAAATCGAAAAACCCGCCGTATATTTTCTCCCGCAGAACCGCCGTCCGACGCTCCAGGAATTCCGTTTTCTCGCCCCCAATTTTGCGCTCATTCCCGGCTCTGAACCCGCTCCGAGCGTCACGACTTCCCTCAGTTCGATTCTTAGCGCCAGCAAGGATGACGACGGCGGCCAGGCCAAACGCAGCAAAGCCGGCTTCCTCGCCAGCCAAATCGTGCCCGCTCCCGGCGCGCAGGTCGCCCTGTGGACCCTCGTCGATCCCGATGGTGACAGCGTGACCGCCTCGTTCTCAATCCGCCGCGAAGGTGATACCGGGTGGACCGATCTCTCCGTGTCCAGCCGCGAGCCCTACGTCCTCTTCGACACCGCCCGCCTCGCCGACGGCATTTATTTCACCCGGCTTGTCGCCACCGAGGCGGCCCCTCGCCCCGCCCCTGAGCGGCTCAGCATCACGTTCGAGACCGATAATCTCATCGTGGATCATACGCCACCCGCCATCCTCGAAGCCACCGTCGTTCGCACCGCCGACACGGTCAAAATCACCGTTCACGGCCGCGACGCGATGTCGCTGCTTGAAGGCATCGAGGTCACCTTCAACAACGGCGCCCACGACACCGTCGAGCAACCCGCCGATGGCATCCGCGACGGCCGCGAAGAATCCTTCATCCTCGAAATCCCCCTCGCCCGCGTCACCGGCGCGACCGCCGCCGAAGTCACGCTCTACGACATCGCCGGCAACGCAGTCACTCGCCGTATCACGCTTTGATCTCCGGGGCCGGGCGTCGCATGCCTACCGTCCGCGCGCCATGGCGCCCACGTCATTCCCGCTGGCGCGGGATTTATTAGCGCCCCTTCCCTCGCCGCCTGAACAACCGGCTGAAACCCAGTCGCGGCACCAAGCTCATCGCCTCAAACGCAATTTCTGCCGAAAGCTTCGACTGCCCGTCCCGGCGTTCGGTGAACACGATGGGGATCTCCAGCAGGTTCAGCCCGATTCGATGCGCCTTAAAGTGCAATTCGATCTGGAAGCCGTAACCTTCTGCGGACACCCTCTCCCGCATCAGTCGCTCCAGCGCCCGCCGCCGGATCGCCTTGAATCCGCTCGTGGGGTCCGTCAGCGGCAGCCCGGTCAGAAGCCGCATGTAATGGCCAGCCCCATGCTCAACAGCAGTCGCGAGAGCGGCCAGTGCGACCCGTTTCGACGGCCGCTTGGATATTTGCCGGCGCTGTCGTGATCACTTGGCTGCCCGGGGCGCCCTCGGTGCGGCACTTCTTTATCGCCAAGGGTCGTCCCACTTTGGCGGCCGTCCATGAAATCGCCCGACGCCTGCCGGTCGGTGGCACACGGCGGCTGCTCGCTGAAAATCCGCTCGTGCCCATCGCCCTTGGCCAACGCCCCGAGGTAATCGACTGTTTCAGTCTGCGTCTGCTGGCTGCACGCGCTCCGGACGCGGGTGCCAAATTCTGGGGCGATTTGCAGGCCCAGCGTTACACGGCGGTCATCCTGATTGATTGGTCGGGCGCGAAGGGGAGCGAACTGCCCGCCGCGCTTGCAGACCACACCTCCCTGGGCGTCCGCCATTTTTATGGGTAGGTGCATTTCCCCGCCGGTTTCTTGGAAGTATTGCGGGCCAACTACCGCCTCAGTTTCTCCGTGACTCCGTTTGTAGTGTTCGAACCGATTTCGCGCGTCGCATCCCCCGCGGCAACCGTGCCCATTCCGCGTTCATGAATTTTACCCGCTGGCGTGCCCGCCCATTACTGCTCGCGCGGTGGAGCGGCCTCTACCTGCCGCCGGACCGACGCGTGTTAGAACGGAGAATTTCCCCCGAACTGGCGCAGCCGGAAAATTTCGCCGCGTGCTTTTCGTCGCGGTGCGTTTTAATACCCGCGAGTATCCGCGGATACTCGGCCCCACCGAATTTGTGACGATGGATTTTGATCCCAGCATGCGCCGATCCGGCGCCCGCGAGCACGTGGTGGACCGCATGGAAAACATCGCGCTGCACTTCCCCCCCGGAAAGCTTCGACGCCAACGGCGTGATCGGGCTGGAGCTTGGATCGGCCGGAAGCGATTAATGCCGCAATCGCCGCCAGTGCGCTCGTGCTCCGTGAGGGCGGCCTGCTCATTCTAGGAATCAACGAGCGCCGTGCCGCCACCCTCACCCTAGACGGACTAGAATCATTGCAACGTTTTGAGCCCGCGATTTTCCCGGGATTCACGACTCAACGTGTGGTCGTCGCCACTCCCTTCGATGAGCGTGAGCATGCTTTTTTTGTTTTTCCAAAAGCGCCCGGCTTGATCGTTATCCGCACGACTACGTCACATGCGTCGCTCTCGAAAAAAAACCGCGCCACTTAAGGCGCGGGTTCGATCTAAAAAATCAACGTTCCCGAACGACTCAGCCGAACAACTCCGTGGACTTGAAGAAACGCGCCAACTCGATGGCGGCGTTCTCGTCGGTGTCTGAAGCGTGGCACACGTTCTTCATCATCTCCGTGCCGAAATCGCCGCGGATCGTGCCCTTGGCGGCTTTGCGTGAATCGGTTGGCCCGAGCAGGTCACGGATCTTGGCGACGATGCCCTCGCCCTTGAGCGCGAGCATGATCACCGGACGCGAGCTCATGAAAGCCTCGATCTCGGGGTAAAACGGCTTCGTCGCCACATGCGAGTAATGTTCGCGGAGCACAGTCGGATCGAGCCGGGTCATCTTGCACCCGATGATCTCAAAGCCCGCGCTCTCGAAGCGCTGAATCACATTTCCGACATGCTTTTGGTCCATGCAATCGGGCTTACAAATGACGAAGGTTTTATCCATAAACCTTCAACAAATCGCCGCGCCCGCCCGATGGGAAGCCTCTTTTTGACCCCTGCCCCGCTAGCCCCGTAAAATCGCCTCGGCCACGCGCTCGCCACTCTCCATCGCGCCCTGAAGCGACGCCGATGCGGCAAAATCTCCCGCCACCCAAACCCCTGGCCGCACTGCCACCGGCGCCCGCCGTTCCAACGGCCACCGCACCGGCAACGCCCGCCGCACTCGATAATTACGCAACCACCGCCACTCACTCACCCCCGCGCCGAACCACTCCGCCAACTCCGCCCGCACTCGCCCCGCGAGCATCGCGTCGTCGAGCGCCGACTCACCTAGCACCGCTACCGCGACCAACGCTTGTCCCGCCGGCGCATAACCCGGCGCGACATCGCTCATGACCGCCACATTGTTCACGAGCCCGCGCCCCGCACCGTTCAGCATCAACGTCGGTTCGCCCAGCGGACTCCTCGGCGCCGCAAAGTAAACCACCGTCACCGCCCGCCACGCCGGCGCCGCGATCTCGGGCATCAACTCGGCCGCTACGGCGCCCTCCGTCGCGACCACCATCTGCCGCGCCTCGACCCGTTCACCGTTCGTCAGCCGCACGGCTCCCGGCTCCAGCTTTTCCACCTTCGCCCCCAGCCGCACCGTCCCGCCTTGCAGCCCCGCCGCGAGCTGCTCCGGGATCGCCTGCATCCCCGCCGCCGGCACGGCCGCATGACCCTCCGCGAACATCCGGAATACAAACTCCAGCATCCGGCTCGATGTCTCCAGCTCGCGGTCCAGAAAAATCCCGCCCAACCATGGACGCATGAACCGGTCGATCATTCTCTCGCTAAACCCATGCGCCCGCAGCGCGGCCATCGCCGACCTCTCCGGCCGCGCGAATAGCTCGTCCAAAGTTCCCCGCCGGGCCGCCGCCCGCAGCGTCGCGATCCGCATCTTGTCCGCCAGCGAGCCCACCGGCGCACGCAGCGTCGCCCATAGCGCACCCGGTTCCCGCCAAGGATCGCTCACGCGATGCTTCCGCCCTTCGCACCACACCAACGCGCCCGCCGAGAATTTCCTCAACTCCAGCCGCTCATAATCCAGCCACTTCCGCGCCGCCGGATACGCCGTCAACAGCACCTGAAAGCCCCGGTCCAACCGAAACCCCTCCACTACATCCGTCCGCACCCTCCCGCCCACCGCGTCGCCCGCCTCAAGCACCACGCACTCCACGCCGTCCGCCTGCAGCCGCCGCGCACAGGTCAATCCCGCCAACCCCGCTCCCACGATCACCACTTCACTCATGCCGCCGTCTCCGCCGCCATCCGCTCGGCCAGCGCCAACCCGGAAAGCGCCGCACCCTCCACCCGCGGTCCGCCAAACGCGTCACCCGCGAAGCCCAGCCCCAGCTCCGGCCGCCAGACGCATGGCTCCGCATACATCGCCGCTGGTTCACTAAATTTCCACCGCTGCAGCGCTAAGCCGACGACCGGCGCTCCCAGCCAGCTTTCGATTCCCGGCAACACCAGCGCCGCCAGCTCCACCTCCGTCTTCGCGTAGTGCTCCGCCGCAAACTCCGGATTCAGATGCACGGTCACCGCCGCTGCCACCCCGGGAGCGATCCCCTTTTTGGTGTTGTCCGCGATCCACCGCACCGGCCCGTCCACCAGCGCCACGCCCTCCGCGGGCACCGCACTCGCCCCGCCCAACGTCACCAACAGGGCCAGACAGGGATGATACGTCACCGCCGCCAATCCGCCCGCCCATGCCTTCGGCAGCTCGACTCCGCCAGCCCTCAACAACGCCAGCGACTGCGGCACCGGCGCTGTCAGCAGCAGCCGCCCCGCC
>JACMRG010000244.1 GCA_014376585.1 Opitutaceae bacterium
CGACCGCACCCCGGCCGGCAACGAAATCGTCTGGGCCCGCGGTTACCACAACACCGTCCGTCTCGCGCTCGGCTCCCGGCCCGCACCCGCCGCGCCATGGCACGCAGTCGTGCGCGGGCTTACCGCCACCGGCGCCGCCCAGTCATTGCCCGCCGCCAGCGCCGCTCCGCTCCGCCTGCCCTTCTCCCGCGAACCCATCGCGTTCACCCTCGCCGCTCCCGGATGGGGTGCCGGCGGCGAGGTGCGTTTCTCCACCCGGCTCGTCGGCTACAGCGAGAAATGGTCCGCCCCCTCGGCCAGCGCCGAGGTCAGCTTCACCAATCTCGAGGGCGGTCCCTTCACGCTCGAAGTCCGCGCGCTCGACGCCGAGGGCCGCGCCAGCACGCCCGCCGCCCTTACGTTTTCCGTCGCGCCCCCCTGGCAGCGCACGCCCCTCGCCTACGTCCTCTACGTGCTCGCCGTCGCCGCCACCATCATCGCCTACGTGCGCTGGCGCCTCGGCCGGGGCGAACGCGAGCGCGCCCGCCTCGAACGCCTCGTCACGACCCGCACGGCGGAACTCGCCACCGCCCGCGACGCCGCCGAAGCCGCGAGCCGCGCCAAGAGCGCCTTCCTCGCGTCGATGAGCCACGAACTCCGCACGCCCCTCAACGGCGTCCTCGGCTACGCCCAGCTCCTCCGCGCCGACAAACGCCTCGCCCCCGACCAGCAGGAACGCCTCCGCGTCGTCCACCAAAGCGGCGAGCACCTCCTGCACATGATCAACGACGTGCTCGACCTCGCGAAGATCGAAGCCGGCAAACTCACCCTGCGCCCCGCGCCCTTCGCCCTCGGCGATCTCCTGCGCGACATCGCCGCCGCCCACGCCCCCGCCGCATCCGGCAAAGGCCTCGCCTTCGCGCTCGATCTCGCCCCCGACCTCCCCGCCTGGGTCGAAGCCGACGCCCAGAAACTCCGCCAAATCCTCGATAACCTCATCGGCAACGCCATCAAGTTCACCCCCACCGGCAGCGTGACGCTCCGCGTCTGTAAGGCGGGGTTGCCGAACCCCGACGTTTCGAACTCGCAACTTTCAACCCTCAACTCTCAACCGATCGCCTTCGCGATCACCGACACCGGCCCGGGAATTTCCGCTGCCGACCAAGCCCGCCTCTTCCAAGCCTTCGAGCAAGTCGAGCCGAGTCATCCGCACCACGCCGCCGCAGGCGGCACCGGCCTCGGCCTCGCCATCAGCCGCGCCCTCGTCGAACGCTTCGGCGGCCAGCTCGCCCTCGACAGCGCGCCCGGCCGCGGCAGCACGTTTACCTTCACCCTCACGTTGCCCACCGCCGCTCCCGGCCCCGCCGCCTCCACCTCCGGCCGCCGCATCGTCGGCTACGCCGGCCGCCCGCTGCGCGCGCTCCTCATCGACGACCATCTCGTCAACCGCCGCCTGCTCGCCGAACTCCTCACGCCCCTCGGTTTCGAATGCGCCGACTACGCCGTGCCCACCGAAGCGCTCGCCCGCCTCACCAACGGCGCCGAACCCTGGCCCGATCTCGCGATCCTCGATCTCCGTATGCCGGAAATGGACGGCCTCGAACTCACCCGCCACCTGCGCGCCCTCCCCCGCGGCCCCGGACTAAAAATCCTCCTCACCTCCGCCAGCGTCATCGCCTTCGACCCCGTCGAGGCCACCCGCGCCGGCTGCGATGATTTTCTTTCCAAACCGTTCCGCACCGCCGATCTCCTGGAAAAACTCGGTCGCCTTCTCGGCCTCACCTGGCGCGAATCCGATTCCGCGACCCCGTTTCCCCCGCGATCCGCGACGATCACACCCCTGCCCGTCGCGACCCGGGCCGCGCTCCGCGAATGCCTCGCCACCGGCGACCTCGCCGCCTTCACGACCGAGCTGGAAAAACTTTGCGCCACCCTGCCTCCGTCCGCCCTCCCCGCCCTCGACGAACTCGCCGCCGCCGCCACCGCCTTCCAGCTCGCCCACCTCCGCCAGTTGCTGGAGTAATTCCCGCTCCCTCCGTGTTCCTGCGTAAGCCGCGCCTATCCATTTGTGCCCGCCCCGCGCTCACGCGATTCATCCCACGCCCGCCCGCATCATTTTCACCATGCATCTCCCCCGCTTCGCCCTCGCGCTCCCGCTCCTCCTCGTCCTCCCACCCGCCGCCCGTGCGGAAAATCATTTGAACGCCTACGGCTACGATTCCGGCGGCCAATACCACGGCACCAACTACGGCAGCACCCCCAACTTGAATCTTCGCAGCACCGTCGATGTCAGCGCCTTGCAGGCCCAATTGCAGAAAGACTTCGCCCTTCTCCTAGCGCCGCCGCGCCCCGCCTGGCGCGACGACCGCCAATGGCAACCGCCCCCACGTCCGCCTCCGCCGCCCAAAACCGCCGGCCAACTCCGCCAGGAAAAATTCCGCCGCGATGCCGCCGCCGGC
>JACMRG010000245.1 GCA_014376585.1 Opitutaceae bacterium
CAAACCCGCGGGCAAGGGTAGGGCGGGGGTGTTTGCGCCGAGCCATTGGGGCGCGACCTACCTCACGTAGGCCAGCCAGCCCACGCCGGCGGCCGCGCCGGCGGCGGCGAGGATGAAGCGGCGGCGACTAATCACGGGGCCGGTTCGGCGGGGGGCGGGAGTGCGGCCAGAACCGCGCGGGCGGCGGCGACGTCTTCGTCCTCGACCTGCAGGCGGATGCCGCCGATCGCCAGAGAGTATAAACTGCCGGAACCCTGGACCGTGAGTTCATCGGGAATAAAGGCCTTGATACCGCTGCCCGCGAGCGCGGCCTGCATGAGCTGGGCCTGAATGAGCAGGTTGCAGTTGGCGATCGTCGTCATGGGATGAACGTCGGTAGGATTGCGGCCGGGAGCAAGCAGGCGGGGCGTTTGCGGGAACGGGCTTCCGACTGGTTTTCCCGCGCGGGCGTAATAAGGGTGACGCACCCTCGCCCTGCATGAAACGAAGTCTCTGGTTTGTCGCCCTGTGCCTGCTCTGCTCCGCCGCCGCCGCGAAATCGAAAACGCGACACGTCTTCCTTGTCACCATCGACGGACTGCGTTGGCAGGAAGTCTTTCGCGGTGCAGACGCGACGCTCATGACGGCGGACAAAATGGGCGGTGGCGGCGTGCCCAATGGTGATCTCGTCGCGTTGCGCACCGACTTTCTGGCCGACACGCCGGAAGAGCGGCGAAAAAAACTCATGCCGTTTTTCCGGGGCGTGGCGGTCCCGGCCGGACAGGCGTTTGGCAATCGAGACGCGGGCAGTGCCGCGAGCGTGCTCAATGCCGAGCGCGTTTCCTATCCCGGCTACAACGAGCTGCTCACCGGCGCGGCCGGTCCCCTCATCACGTCCAACGCGCCGGTTCCAAACCGCAATGTAACGGTGCTCGAATCGCTGAATGGTCGGCCCGCTTTTGCCGGTCGCGTGGCGGCGGCGGGGGCGTGGAACGTCTTCGCGCCGATTCTGAATGTGGGTCGCAGCCGACTGCCGCTCTTTGTCACGCTTCAGCACTCGGCACCGGGGTCGGTCTCATCCCGCATAGCGGAACTTGAGCGGTTGATGGATGACATTCCGCCGATCACGAATGCCGAGAGTTTTGATGCGTTTGCCTACTACGCGGCGGTGGATCGCTGCGACACCCGGCCGCCGCGCGTCTTCCCGCTCGGCCTCGGCGAACCCGATGAATGGGCGCACGCGCGCCGGTATGACCGCTATCTTTATTCGATCCAGAGGTGCGACCGGTTCATCCGGCAGCTTTGGGAAAAAACCCAAGCGAAGCCCGAGTATCGCGACACGACGAGCATCGTGCTGACCTCCGATCATGGTCGCGGCGTGACGCCTGAAGATTGGACAAGCCACGGCGAAAAAGTCGCGCGTTCTGAAAAAACCTGGATTGCGGTGATCGGTCCCGACACGCGCGCTTGGGGTGAACGCAAGAACGCGCCGGTGGTCCATCAGGCCCAGGTGGCGGCGACGGTCGCGGCGTTGCTCGGCGAAGATTTCGTCGCGGCATTTCCCGCGGCGGCCGCGCCCCTCGGCAATGTTTTGCCCGCGGGGTAAAAACCAATTTATCGTTCTCCGATTATTTTACCCATGAACTCACTTTTTCGTTTTATCGGGCGCGGCGCCGCGCTTTCGGCTGCGCTGCTCGCGTTCACGTCCACTCACGCCGCCAACACCCAAAGCCACGTGGTGCTGATCACGCTCGATGGATTCCCGGCTTATCTATGGAACGATCAGAGCATCCCGTTGCCGAATCTGCGCAGGCTCGCTGCGGAAGGCGTGGTCGCCGACGCCATGACGATCGCCAATCCCGCGATCACCTGGCCCAACCACACGACGCTCGTCACGGGCGTCGCGCCACAGAAGCACGGCGTGCTCTACAACGGCCTCGTCACGCGCCAAGGCGTGGGCAGGCCGACGAAAAACGAGCCGTGGGCCGACAAGGCGCGACTCGTGCGGGTGCCCACGGTGTATGACGCGGCGTTCAAGGCGGGTCTGACGACGGCGGAGGTCGATTGGGTGGCGATCACGAAGCCGGGCACGATCAACTGGAGTTTTTCCGAGATCGCGGATGCGAACGGCGAACTGCCCCGTGAGATGGTCGCCGCGGGTGTGGCTACCGAGGAAGAGATTTTGTCCGCGGCCAACCAAGCGCCCTCGGGGAAAAAACTGAGTGCGACGGTGCGCGACGAACTTTGGACGCGGGCGGCGAGTTTCGTTTTCACGAAGCACCGGCCAAACCTGCTGATGTTTCATCCGCTCAACACCGATGGTCAGCATCATCGTTACGGCCCGGGTTCGCCGGAGGGCATCGCGGCGCTTACGCTGGCGGATCGTTTGGTTGGCGATCTCGTCCACGCGATCGACGCGAGCGGGCTCCGTGCGCAGACGACGATCATCGTGACGACCGATCACGGTTTCAAGAAGGTCGATAAATACATCTACCCGAATGTCGTCTTGAAAAAAGCCGGGCTGCTGCAAACCGCGGGGGCGACGATCGCGCACTGTGATGCCTATGTCGGCGCGCAGGGTGGGATCGCGTTTGTCTATATCACCGATCCGGCGCGGCGCGCGGAGCTGCTGCCGAAGCTGAAAGAGTTGTTCGCGCAGACGGAGGGCATTGATCAAGTGCTGGACGCCGAGACGTCGGCGCACGGGCTGGGCATGCCGACGCCCGCGGAGAACGAGGCGATGGGCGAAATCATTCTCTACCCCAAGGCTGGGTATGCGATCACCGGTGCGGCGGTGGGCGACGTGGTCAGCGGACCGACTTCAAACTATGGCGGCACGCACGGTTATCCGAACGGCGACCCGGAACTCGACGGCATCTTCATCGCCAACGGTGCGGGGATCAAAAAAGGCGTGAAGGTGGACCGGGTGCGTAATCTCGATGTAGCCCCGACCATCGCGCGGCTCCTCGACATCAAGTTGCCCACCGCGGATGGGCGCGTGATGGAGTCGGTGTTGGGCAAATGAATCAGAACGGCGCTCAACCGGCCGGCTTAGCGGCGAGCGCGGGCGCGAGGGCGACGCGCAACCCGATTCCATGGCCGCCGTGGTTGCTCGGGCTCCAGGTCCGAAATCCGCTGCGACAAGACCCGCCGGATGCGTCCCAGCCGCCCCCGCGCTGCACGCGAAACTGCCCCATCGCCACGCCGGTGGGGTCGTTGGCCCGGCCGCCGGGATAGCCGCCATACCAATCGGCGCACCATTCCGCCACGTTGCCGTGCATGTCGTGGAGACCCCAGGCGTTGGGCTGCTTCCCGGCGACCGGATGGGTTTCGCCGCCGCTGTTTGCGTCATGCCACGCCATCGCCATGAAGTCGCCGGCGTAAATGCCGGTGGTGCCGGCGCGACAGGCATATTCCCACTGCGCCACCGTGGGCAGCGTGTAAACATAACCGGCCGGGAGGCGGCCGGCCACGCGCTCGCGTTCGGTGAGTTTGGCGCAGAAAATCATGGCCGTCGCCCACGCGACATTTTCCACCGGGCGTTCCGAACCCTTGAAGCGGCTGGGCGTCGGGACGTAGTCCATGACTTCCTGCCATTGGGCCTGCGTCACTTCGCTGCGGCCGAGCCAGTAGCCGCGCGTGAGGGTCACCTGAGTGTCGTCACCGGCGCCGTGGGTGCTGCTCATCAGAAACGTGCCGGGCGCGATCCACAGCATGGCCAGCGCCGGGCTCCCGAGGCGAAAATCTTGCCCGAGCCGGGGGTGCTCGGTGGAGGGATCGGCGGCGCGCACGTAGGCGACGACCAGCACGCTGCAGAAGATGAGGGCTCGGCACGACACACCGCGGGCATGAGCGGGAAACACATCCGGCGCAACCGGGACGTTGAACCACCCGCGTCGGGGGCGGGGTAATTCATCGTAAAACAGTGGTCGCACCGGTTCGTCCCGCTCCGCAGCTTGCCCCTACGATGCGCCTCACTTTCGGCGGACTTTTTCCGGTGACCGGCCCGGCTCTCTCGCTGGGGTTCGCCCTGTGGCTGAGTGCGGGCTCCGGCGTAAGCGGCGCCGTTACACCGAACGAGTTCGGCCGGCCGGTAGCTCGGGATTTTCCGCCGGGCCGCTCCCGGATCGGGCATCTTTGCCAGGCGGTGACGCAGGATGCGGCCGGTTTCATCTACATCGCGAACGGGACTCTTCTGCGTTTTTACGACGGGGCTGTGTGGCGGACGATCCCCCAGCCGACGGAGTCGGCCGGGGTGCGAAAATTCGCCGTCGCCGCCGACGGCACGGTCTATCTCGGCGGCGCGGGAGTGATCGGTTACGTCAGCGGTGCGGGCGAGAGCAAGGTCTACGTCTCGCTGGCCGACCGCCTGCCGCCCTCGGCCCGCAACTACGACGACATTTACGACGTGCTGGCGGTGGGCAACACGGTCTATTTCTCCGACGAGGAAAAGATCCTCATCTGGCGCGACGACCGTTTCACCGTCGTGCCCTGTCCCTCGCCGCAGTCCGCGCGGGGCGCCCGGCTACACCGCGTGGGCGACGCGGTCTACGTCACCGCGTTGGACCGGACGTTGTGCCGGCTCGTCAACGACCGGTTGGAACCGGTGGCGGATGATCCCGTGCTGCGCGGCAACCGGATCATGACCGTGGAGGCCGGGGCGGACGGTGCGCTCGTGCTGCTGACCGCCGAGCGGGGCTTTTTCCGGCTCGCGGCCGGCCGGCTCGCGCCGCACGCGACCGAGGCCAACCGCTGGCTGGCTGGCAAAACCATCCTCCGCGCGCTGCGCCTGCCCGACGGAGCCCTGGTCGTGGCGTTCACCTCCGTGAGCGGCGACGGCGGGATGCGCTTTGACGCGGCCGGCCGCTACGTGGGCCCGCTCGACCAGACGATCGGGCTTTACGTGAAAACGATCAGGGATCTTTTCCACGACCGCGAGGGCGGCCTCTGGCTCGGCACTGAGACCGGCGTGATCCGGTTGGAATGGCCGTCGGCCGTCTCGGTGTTCGACGCCGGCAACGGTCTCGGCCCCGGCGCCGTGGCCGACGTGGTCCGGCACGACGGCGTGCTGCACGCGGCGACGGCCGAGGGCGTTTACCGGTGCGCGCCGAGCGACGAAGCCGGCCGGCCGGCGCGGTTTGAGCGAGTGGCGGCATTTCCCGTGTATTCGTTGCTGTCGCATTCGGCGGGCCTGCTCGTCGCGGGTTACGCCGATCTGTTTGTGCTCACGCCGGCCGGCCCGGCGGCGGTGGCCCAGGTGCCGCCGGGCGGAGGGGGGCTGCAGCGCTCCAAAAGCGATCCCGACCGCGTGTGGATCCCCACGACCCACGGAGTGCGGG
>JACMRG010000002.1 GCA_014376585.1 Opitutaceae bacterium
AGTTCGAGGCGGTCGCGTTGGGCGGCGGAGATGGCGGCTTCGGGGACGAGGGGCTCGGGCTCGATGGTGAAGGGCAGCTCATCGGTGCGCACCATGGCGTCGCGCGCGGCGGCGGTGGCGAGGAGGGCGGCGGCGCCGTCGGGCGTGAGCGCGAGGCGCGGAGTGTATTGCCAGCCGTAGCCGCGGCACTCGGAGATGAGGAGGGCGGCGAGCGCGGCCTCGGCGGGAGGGCGGTCGGCGAAATCGGCGGGGCGGGAGGCGGCGAGGGCGGTGAACCAGCGCTGGGTGGGCGGACGCCAGGGTTTGTCGGCGGAGGGTTTTACCTCGATGAGGAAGCGGCCGAGGGGATTCACGCGGGCGCGGAGGCCGACGATGGCGGTGGCGACGTTGTCGGCGTGGGAGGTGCCGGTGGTTTCGGGGGCGGCGAAGGCGGTGCGCCAGACGGCGAGTTCCTGCTGCACGAGTTGATCGTCAACGGCGGCGTGGACGGCGGCGGTGTCGGTGAGCGGGCGGAGGACCTCCGGAATGTCGCGGCCGGTCTGCTCGTAGTGATAGGCAATGTATTGCCAGAGCGCCCACGGATCGCGCGGGGGATCTTCGGGATTCCACCAATCTTCAAAAATCGGCGCGTGCTGCTCGTGGCCCGGCGTGGGAACGAATTCGAGGCCGTGCGTGCGCAGTTGGCTGGCGTGGAGCTTGCCGGAGCCGCGGGCGAAATCGGCGAAGAGTGCGGCGAGGTTGCCGACGGTGCGGCCCTCGCCCTCGGTGAGCGGGCGTCCGAGTTTTTCGGCGAGGACGGGCGACCACTGGACGCGGAAGGTGTGTTTGTTGACGGGCGCGGCGGGGGCGGATGACGCCGGCGTGCTCGCGATGGGCGCGGCGGTAGAGGGAGTGCCGGCGGGATCGGCGCCGGTGGGCGCGCCGGCCTCGACATCGGCGAGCCAGGCGAGGCCGGCGGCGTAGATGTGGCGGCAGTTTTGACGGAGATCGCAGGCGCACTTCGCGGTCCACTGGGCGCGCGTGAGAAAAAGCGTGAGCCGAAATTTTTCGTCACCCTCGGCGACCACCGTTTCGATGTAGTGGTCGGCCTGCGCGGTGATCTTGGTGACGTGGTTGGCGGCGAACGTGGCTTCGCCGAGCTTGCGGGTCTTGGGCTCGAAGGCATCGAGCCAGACACGCAGGGCGGCGAGAGCGTCCGGAGTCTGGACGCTACGAATGACCGGAGGGCGGGAGCGGGCACACATGGCTTGGGGAGGCGGGAGGGCGAGGGCGGACGATGGGCGTGGAGGGCGGGTCGGAGCCGCAGTCCTCCGACGGAGCCGGCAGGATGCCGGCGCTAGTTAATACACGTGCTCTTGTAATAGAGCGAAAAGTTCGGCCTCGGTGACGCGGCGTTGTTGCATGGTATCGCGGTCGCGGAGGGTGAAGGTGTCGCCGGGCTTTTCGATCGTGTCGAAGTCGATGGTCACGCACCAGGGCGTGCCGATCTCATCCTGGCGGCGGTAGCGGCGGCCGATGGCGGCGGTCTCGTCGTAGAAGACGGCGTAGCGCTTCTGGAGTTTTTTGTAGAGGGCCTGCGCGCGGGCGACGAGGACCTCTTTGTTTTTGAGGAGCGGGAGCACGGCGACTTTGACGGGCGCGAGGCGCGGGCTGAGGCGGAGGACGGTGCGGACCTCGGTGTTGCCCTTGTCGTCGGTGACGGCCTCTTCGGCGTAACCGGCGCAGAGCACGGCGAGGAAAATGCGATCCACGCCGACGGCGGGCTCGATGACGTGGGGGACGAATTTTTTTTTCGTGGCCTCGTCGAAGATCTCCTGGGGCTTGCCGGAGGCGTTGGCGTGTTGCGTGAGGTCGTAGCTGCCGCGGGCGGCGATGCCCCAGAGCTCCTGCACGCCGAAGGGATACTCGAACATGATGTCGGTCGTGCCGCGGGAGTAGAACGCGAGTTTCTCTTTCTTGTGCTCGTAGAGTGTGAGCTTAGAGGCGGGCAGGCCGACGGAGAGGAGCCACTGGCGGCACCATTCGATCCACTCTTGGTGGCATTTCGACCAATCGGCGTCTTCGTGGATGAAGTATTCCATCTCCATCTGTTCGAACTCGCGGGAGCGGAAGATGAAGTTGCGCGGGGTGATCTCGTTGCGGAACGATTTGCCGATTTGCGCGATGCCGAAGGGGAGTTTTACGCGACCGGTGTCCACGACGTTCTTGAAATCGACGAACATGCCCTGCGCGGTCTCGGGACGAAGGTAGGCGACGGACGAGCCGTCGGTCATGGCGCCGACGTTCGTCTGGAACATCATGTTGAAGGCGCGGGGGGCGGTGAGGGAGCCGGGCTCGCCGGTGGCGGGCGACGGAATGAGCGCGATCTCGTCAGGAGCGGCTTCGGTGAGGTCTTTGGCGACGACGGGCGTGAGCGTGCCCTGGATGGCCTTTTTGTGCTTGAAGGATTCGGCGGCGGTCTGGAGTTCGCCGGCAGTGTTTTCGCTCTCAAGGGCGGAAACGTAGCCGACCGTTTGCGCGACGCCATCGGCGCCGGTCACGATGATCGGGGAGAAAAACAGCTGATCCGCGCGGTAACGTTGTTTGGAGACTTTGCAGTCCACGAGCGGATCGGAGAAACCGGCGACGTGGCCGGAGGCTTCCCAGACTTTGGGGTGCATGATGATCGAGGTCTCGATGCCGACGACGTCGTCGCGGCGGCGCACCATGTCGGCCCACCAGCAGTCGCGGATGTTCTTTTTGAGCCCCGCGCCGAGAGGGCCGTAGTCGAAGAAGCCGTTGAAGCCGCCGTATATTTCGGACGATTGGAAAATGAAGCCGCGGCGCTTTGCGAGCGCGACGATGGAATCCATCGAAACGGGTGCTGGAGCCGGCGTGGCGGGAGAGGTGGCGTCTGACATGGAACGGCGAGCAATAGTCGCTGGCGCCGGAGGGTCAAGGTCGAGGGACGGGAATAGTGGTCGCGGTGGGGCGGGGTGCGAGGTTGCGGGCGATGAAAGGCTCGATGCGGGCGAAAAGTTCGACGCGGTTTTCGAGAAAGTAGAAGCCGTGGACTTCGCCGCTCTTGAGCATGACCCCGTGAGGAATGCGGTTCTTTTTCAAAGCGCGAATCAGGCGCTTGGATTCGCCGACGGCGGCGACGGGGTCTTCGCGGCCGTGGACGATGAAGAAGGGAATGGCGATCGGATACCATCGGCTGCCAATTCTTAGACTTTGGGCCGTTTGAGGTAGAGCCGCGACCTCCGGGAGCGGCAGCGCGATAAAATTGCCGAACCCGTCGCGCCCGGAGGCCGCGACGCACCCCGGAAAAGTCCAAATCATACCCGCCGCCGGTATAATCAGCGCCGCGCAGAGGGGAGTTTTCTTCAAACCGGGCGCGTTGGGCTTTCGGGTCTCCGAGGTGGCGGCGGAGGGCGCCGTATCGGGCGGGCGGAGTGAGGTCGCGCCGCGCCCTCCGTTCGTGGCTGCACGATAAAACCGGCCCCACCCGTCGCGCCCAGAGGTCGCGACGCCACCCCGAAACACCAAATCCATTCACGGGCGGGTATCAGGCGCCCAACACGCGGTCGAGGGTGGCGATGAGTTTTTCGAGTTCGAAGGGTTTTGCGAGGGCGTCGCGGAAGCCGTGGCGGGCGTAGTCTTGCAGGATCGCTTCGTGCGCGTAGCCGCTCATCACGATGGCGTTCACTTTGGGATTGATGGCGAGGAGGGCCTTGATCGCTTCCAGGCCTCCCATGCCGCCGCGCACGGTGAGATCGAGGAGCACGACATCGAAGGGCTGGCCGGCGTTGCGGGCTTGCTCGTAAAGATCCAGGGCGGCTTGGCCGTCGTCGGCGGCGGCCACGGTGTAGCCGACGTGTGCGAGGGCGACGCGGACGGTGTTTCGCAGATCGGCCTCGTCGTCCATGATGAGGATGCGGCCGGCGCGCGGTTGAACGGGCAGGGCGGCGGGGGCGGCCGGGGCGACGGGCTGGCGGCTGGCGGGGAGATAAACGTGAAAGGTGGTGCCGTGGCCCACGCGGGAATCGACGGTGAGGGTGCCGCCGTGTTGGCCGAGAATCGAGTGGCAGATGGTAAGGCCGAGGCCCATGCCTTTTTGCGTGCCGCGGCGTTTGGTGGAGAAGTAGGGATCGAAGATTTTGCAGAGGGTCTCGGGCGGGATGCCAGAGCCGCGGTCGGCGACGGCGAGGCGGGCATAGGAGCCGGCGGGCAACGCCGCGACCTCGTCGTCGGCGCGGAGGACGACGTTTTCGGCGCTGACGGTGACGATGCCGCCGGCGGGCATGGACTCGCGGGCGTTGAGGACGAGGTTGCCGATGACGCGCTCGATCTGGCCGGCGTCGACCTCGGCGGGCCAGAGATCGGGCGCCGCGGAGATTTCACCGCGGACGTTGGAACCGCTGAGCGCGAGGGGAACGGTTTTGCGCAGGAGTGCGACGAGATGGGTGGGCTGGCGGATGGAGATCTCGCCGTGGGCGAAGGTAATCAGTTGTTGCGTGAGGGTCTTTGCGGAATGGGCGGCGTTTTTGGCGGAATTAAGGTAGCGGGTGACGTCGTCGGAGGGGCGGTAGTGGACGAGGGCCATGTCGATGTTGAGGACCAACATCGCGAGGAGGTTGTTGAAATCGTGGGCGATGCCGCCGGCGAGGA
>JACMRG010000246.1 GCA_014376585.1 Opitutaceae bacterium
AAAACCCGCCCGCTCACAACGGGGCGTCCGGCACTACATCGCTCCAAAAAATCAACTTCCCTCGTAAACAGCTCCGCGGGAAAAACCGCTCTCCTCTGAAACTATTTTCACTCCCTGCTCCAACTGCGGAACTCGGGTTAGTTCGTGACAATCCGCGCACGCAACGGCGCAAGTTTACCGTGATCCACGGCCGCCGATTCCAGCCGCCATGTCCCACCATCTTCAATTAGGGCAAGGTAATCACCCGGCTTGGCCCGCAACGCCCGCAGCGCCGCCGCCGGAAACGTCGCCTGCCGCTTCGCCGTGATCTTGATCCGAAGGGTTGTCGCCAAGCCCGGGAAGAAATCCCGCCTTACCGCATCGTCGATAAAGTAAGGCAATCACCTCCGCTCCCATCCCGGCCACCTCGCCACGCTCACGGACATCCCCGCGCTCGAGGAACTGATTCCGTTTTCCGCCCGCCAACTCCAAACCTCCCACTACACCGCCGAGCAGATCGAATGCGCCATCGGCACCGTCTTCGGCGTCGATAGCCAGCTGATCCGCGACGGCACCTACTGGATCGCCCTTGCCAAAACCGACAACCGCCTCGTCGGCTGCGGCGGGTGGAGCAAAAGAAAAACCCTCGACGGCAGCGACCGCGCCAAGACCGCACCCGACCCGTTGCGCGATCCCGCGACCGCGCCCGCCATGATTCGCGCCTTCTTTGTCCACCCCGACTACGCCCGCCGCGGCATCGGCCGCCGCATCATGGAACTCTCCGAAGCCGGCGCCACCGTCGCCGGCTTCAGAAATATCGAGATCGTCGCCACGCCGCCCGGCGTCCCGCTCTACGCCACGTTTTCTTACGTCAGTGTAGAACGCTTCGAAATCGCTCTGACCAACGGCGCCACCATGCATGTCGAGCGCATGCGCAAAGCCGCTTGATCCGCGCGCTGCCTCCTCTTTGCAAGGCCTGCAAAGGTTCCACCACAGAGGCGCAGAGACACAAAGGCTGAGCCCCCTTTTTCATCGCCGAAGATTTTTCTCCGTGTCTCCGTGCCTCTGTGGTTCTTTTCAGATTGATACCGCGCTCCTCCCTTACGCCATGCCGCCACGCGAATCGAAATTCGGTCAGCCGAAGCCCCTACATCCCTACGCGTGGTTGTGGGAACCGCTGGAACCCGATCCGTCGTTCGTCCTCCGCGCGATGTTTGGCACCAAGGCCGTCTATCTCGACGGTAAACTCCTTTTCTGCTTCTCCGCGAAAACCGCACCGTGGCGCGGCATTCTCCTCTGCACCTCACGCGAGTATCAGCCTTCTCTGCTCGCCGAATTCCCCGCACTCGCCCAGCACCCGATCCTCGCCAAGTGGCTCTACCTGCCGGAAACCGCCGACCCCTTCGAGCGCGTCGGCGAGCGTCTCGTCACGCTGGCCAAACTCCGCGACCCGCGCATCGGCGTAGTCCCGCCCTCCAGACGCCGCTCGCACCCGTGATCGCATTTCCCTCGCACGGCGCGCACTCCGCCCTCGACCGCGCTCCGTCGCGCATTTTGATTTGATTCCGTGATCTTCAGCCGGACGCTCCCGCAAGCCCAGCCCCGTCGTCCGGCATTTCCCCGGCTCCGCTTCATCGCCCTCGCCTTCGCCGCCGCGCTCACCCTCGCGCTGTCATCGTCAGCCCTCGCCGCCGCCCCGCGCCCCGAAGCGGGCGTCCTACTCCTCGCCAACACCGCCGACCCCGACTCGCTCCGCATCGCCCTGCACTACGCTGAAATGAGGCACGTCCCCGTGGCCAACATCATTTCGCTTCCGCTCCCCCTCGCCGAGACGATCACGTGGCCGGAATTCGTGATCACGCTTTGGCAACCCCTGCAAGCCGAGCTGATTCACCGCCAGTGGGTGCAAGCCATTCCGATGGCACTTACCGACCCCGTCGGCCGGATCAAATACGCGCCCCTCGGCCATCGCATCACCGCGCTGGTAGTCTGCCGCGGCGTGCCTCTGCGCATCGCCCATGACCCCGCACTCGCCGCTGATGCGCTCCCGTTCACCAAGCGCGCGGAATTCCGCACCAATCAGAGCGCCGTCGATTCCGAACTCAGCCTTATCGCCGCCGGCACCTACCTGATCAACGCCTTCGTCCCCAATCCCCTTTTCCAAAACAACGCGCCCACCGATTACGAAAAATCCCAGATCGTAAAGGTCTCCCGCCTCGACGCGCCCACCTTTGCCGAGGCCAACGCCCTCGTCGATCAAGCCCTCACCGCCGAGCGCACCGGCC
>JACMRG010000247.1 GCA_014376585.1 Opitutaceae bacterium
GACCTGGTCTTACGTCGCAGGAACATGCCCGACACACTCGCAGAAAACCCGCCGGTTCACAACGGGGCGTTCGGCACTACATCGCTCCAAAAAATCAACTTCCCTCGTAAACAGCTCCGCGGGAAAAACCGCTCTCCTCTGAAACTATTTTCACTCCCTGCTCCAACTGCGGAACTCGGGCTATGTCTCCGACTCAGCCGAAGCCCCGACCGGATCGAGCCGCGTGCGGTCACGCACCCAAAACCGGGTAACCACCAAATAATCCACGCGCAGATCGTAACCCCACTCGGTATCGATCAGCTCGATTTTCGAGGGCGGCCCCGGCGCCGCCCGGCGCTGGTCGGAAATTGCCCGCCACGCCTGCAGCGCCTGCAGCCGCGCCGCCATGAACGCCGATTCCACCGAGACGAACACCCCGTGATCATCCACCTTCTGCGTTGGCTGACCCGCCGCGTCTGCCTTCAAGGTAAACCGCAGCACTGAAAATTTCTCCGCCGGTGAATTTCTCATTTCGATAAAATTGTTAAAATCACGCCCGGTGCCAAGCCCCCACCCCTCGCCGTGCGCACGATTTCGCTCCACGCCCGCAAAGGGCGCCTAAAAAGGTGGGGCCGGCTCTCCGAGCCGCCCTGGGTTCCACAGTGATTCGCCACTCAAACTTAAGGCTCGGAGAGCCGCCCCACCTTCACTAAGAATTTTGAGACTCCCTCTCAGGACTTCGCCGGCGGCAGGGCCGCCACCACTTCCTGGCTGAGCGCAGCGACGGCGGCACTCAACTCGGCCGCGAGCCGGGCGAAGTCCTTGCCATCCCATGCCGCATCCGGCGCCACGAAGCGCGTCCGCGCCACCACTTCGCCCGCCACCCCACCGCGAGTGAGTTCCACCGTCGCCGCAAACTGCGCCATCCCCTTGCCGCCCTTCGACAGCACGCCTTCACAGCGCAAAATCCGCACGCTCACGTCGTAATCGCGTTTTTCATCAAAAGGAAAGGGTTGCGTGAACACCCGCCCCACCGTGGGCGCCGCCAGCAACCGGGCGCGCAACGTGTGCAGGATCTCCTGCTCCAGCGGCTCGGCCCACCGGGCATCATTGGGGAAACTCACTTCATTTTCCCCCGTGCGCACCACGAGCGCACCTTTTTTCAGGTAGGGCGCCAGCTCCACATTCTTGAGCCCGAGTCGCAGCGCTCCCGTGATCGGCCGCGTGCCCGCCTCACCCGATGTCGGTCCCGTCAGCACGTAGTAGCGCGTCGCATCCGCCGTGGGCGCCGGGATGATATTGCAGCCCGCGAGCAGCGAAACGAGCGCGGCGCACCCCAGGCCCGCCACACTCGCCCGGCCCGCCGCCAACCAACCCGTGAGAGATCCGCCAAAAGGTAGTTTCATCTTCATGTCGTTTGTGTGCTTCGTGAAAAATGCGTGGAGGGGCGCTGCTCTCATTTCGCCGCCTTCTTGCCCGTGAGCAGCGCGTTCGGATTGCGCTCGAGGAAATCGGCGAGGCGCTGCACGGCGTCCGCCGCCTCGGAGATTTTTCCGAACGCCTCGTTCGCGCCCTCGCCCAAGCCCTGTTGCGCGTTGATGAAATTCCGCAGCGTGCCGGAGGTGGCGTTGAAATTTTGCATCATGGTCTGCGCCTGGGCCAGCGTGGCGTGCACGTCCGCACCGGTCGTCGACACCTGCCCGTCCAACTTTGCGAGGGTTGCCCGCAAATCGACCAGCGTCGCGTTCAGATTTAGGAACGCCTGTTTGATCTCCGGCGAGATCGCCAGCGCCTCCACCGCCGCGCCGGTCTTCGTCCATTGCGCGGTCACGCCCTTGAGGTCGAGGCCGGCGACCTGTTTTTGGGCGGTGGCGAGCAGGGCCTTCAACTCCTGCGAAAGCCCCGCGAAGTCGATTCTCTTGAGGTTCGCCAGGATCTCGCTCGCGCTCGCCTGAAACTCCGAAATCGCCGACTTCACCGCCGGCACGCTCACATATTTCAACTCGGTGGCGCGGCTCTCCGCCGGGTAATCGTTCACGCTGAGAAAATCGAGTTCCACGAAGAGCAGGCCCGTCGCGAGCCCCTGCACGCCGAGCTGCGCGCGCAGCCCGCGATCCACCAGCGTCTGCAGCTCGCCGCGATCGGCGACGTTGATCGAGACGCCCTTCGTGTCGGTGACCTTGTCTTTGCTGAACTCGCACACCACCGCGACCACCGAGAGATTGCTCTTTTCGTCGTAGCGCACGTTGAGGTCCACCACCCGGCCGACCGGCACGCCGCGCAATTTCACCGGCGAACCGAGCGTGAGTCCGTGGATCGATTCATCGAAATACACCACGAACCGCTGCGGTTTCGCGAAAAAGCTGACGCCCCCGAACGTCAGCAACGAGATGATCCCGAGCGCAAACGCCCCGATCACAAATGCGCCGATAATGGCCGGGCTGATCTTGGTTTTCATAGGGGGGCGCGAGCGCCTTCACCCGCGCCATGGGAATGTTGAAATCGGGTATTCATTTTGATTCCGAGAGCAAATCAGCACGCCGGAGAAACTCCGTCACCCGCGGATCACGGCTGGTTTTCGCCAATTCGCGCGGATTGCCCTCGGCGATGACGCCCTGCTCCGTGCGGTCCAGCATGAGCACCCGGTCGGCCAGGTCGAAGATCGAGGCCAGTTCGTGCGAGACCACCACGATGGTCGTGCCGAACGTGTCGCGAATCTGCCGGATCAACTCGTCGAGCTTGCGGGAGGTCACCGGGTCGAGCCCGGCCGACGGCTCGTCGAAGAAGACAATCTCGGGATCGAGCGCCAGCGCCCGGGCGAGGCCGGCGCGCTTCTTCATGCCTCCGCTGATTTCGGCCGGATAATAGTCCTCAAAACCGCCGAGCCCCACCTGGGCCAGTTTGAACGTCGCGATCTCCTGGAT
This sequence comes from Opitutaceae bacterium, assembly GCA_014376585.1. Taxonomy (GTDB): domain Bacteria; phylum Verrucomicrobiota; class Verrucomicrobiia; order Opitutales; family Opitutaceae; genus Tous-C4FEB. The sequence goes on from JACMRG010000247.1 coordinate 2,904, forward strand.
CTCGCGGGCCGAAAGGGCCGTATATTCCTCCAGCGGCAGCGCGACGTTCTGCCGCAGCGAGAGCGAGCTCCAAAGCGCGCCGCTCTGGAACAGCATCCCAAAGGTCTTCAGCAACGCGCGCCGAGTCGTGATGTCGGACTCCGTGAACGACCGGCCGAAAAATTTCACCGTCCCCGCCGTTGGGGCGTTCAAGCCGACCAGGTGCCGCAGGAGGGTGCTTTTGCCACAGCCCGAGCCGCCGATGATGAAGAAAATTTCCCCCCGCGGAATCGTAAACGAAATGTTTTTCAGGACGACCTTGCCGTCGTAGCCGCACTCCAGGTTTTTCACCTCGATGGCGGGGCCGGCGTCTTTGGGCGGGGCGTCGTTCATCGCATCACAGCCCGAGCACGTTGAAGATCACCGCGAAGATCGCGTCGGCGACGATGATGAGCAAAATCGCCGTCACCACCGCCGAAGTCGCCGCGCGGCCCACGCCCGCCGCGCTGCGTTCCGCCTGCAGGCCCCGCAGGCAGCCCGCCAGGCCCACGATCAATCCGAAAGCGCCGGCTTTGATGACGCCCGTCGCGACGTCCGAAAGGTCCACGGTCGTGAGCATCTCCGCCCAAAAAGCCGTGGGCGGGATCGCCAGCAGGCCATACGCCACCATGATGCCGCCCACGATGCCGAGCGCGTTCGCGTAGAGCGCCAGGAGTGGCATCATCAGCCCGAGCGCCAGCAACCGCGGCAGCACCAGGAATTGCACCGCCGGGATGCCCAGCGTCTCCAACGCATCGATTTCCTCGTTGGCCTTCATGTTGCCCAAGGTCGCCGCAAAGGCCGCGCCCGTGCGCCCCGCGAGCACCACGGCCGTCATGAGCGCGCCCATTTCGCGCACCATCGACAGCCCGATCAGATCGGCGATGTAGATGTCGCCGCCGTATTGGCGCAGCGCGATGGCCCCGGTGTAGGCGAGCGTCACCCCCACCAAGACACTCACCAGGCTCACGATCGGCAACGCCATCGCGCCGCACTGCTGCGCCTCATCAAGGCAGTCGCGCCAGCGAAATTTTCCCGGCAGTCGCGTGATCCGTGCCGCGCTGAGCACACATTCGCCCACAAAGCTCAAAATCTCCGCCCACTTCCGCCGAGCGTCCTGCGTCGCGAGCCCCACCCCCGTCAGAAAACTCTCCGACCGGTCGAAGGGCACGCTCGTTTCGTGCGAAGCCGCGAGCTGCTCCGCCAGCGCCCGCACCTTGGCCGGGACCGCCTCAAAATCGCAACCCGCACCGTTGGCGCGGCTCCATTGTTGCAGGTCGAAAAGAAACAGCAGCAGCGACGAATCCCATTTTTTCACCTCCTCCATCCGCACCCGCACGCGCGCCGGCCTCTGCGATCCGACGAGATCATTCCACGACGGCCGCGTCTCGGTGATCCGCCACACCCCGCTGAGCGTCACCTCCAAAAGCCCCGCGTCCGTCGTGGCGGACACGCGGGCGTTCAGGTTTTCGGCAACATCAGACATCGCGCTCGGTTGTAGCGACCGCCGGCCAAAGCCAAACCTTAAAAAATTTTCGTGCTTCCATCCCGGCTTCCCCGACACCCTTTTTCTTCATGCAGTTCCGCGCCTTTCTCTTCGATCTCGACGGCACATTGATCGAGCACCTGCCGGCCATCCATCGCGCCTATGTGCACACGCTGCCGCGCCTCGGCCTGCCGGCTCCCACCTACGCCCAGGTCAAAGCCGCGATCGGTGGCGGCTTGGAAAACGCCCTCCGCAAATTCATACCCGTCGAGCGCATTCCCGAGGCCCTCGCCATCTACCGTCCGTATTGGGACGCCACCATGCTTGAAGGCGTCGAACCCATGCCCGGTGCCCTCCCCCTCCTTGCCGATCTCCACGCCCGTGGCGCGCAGCTCGCCGTCTTTACCAACAAACTCGGCACTTCCTCGCGTCTCATTTGCGACCACCTCGGTTTTTCGCCCTACCTCAGCCTCACGCTCGGCGCCCACGACACCGCGTGGTTGAAACCCGACCTCGCCTTCACGACCCACGCGCTCACCCGCCTTCGCGCCGATCCCGCCACCACGCTCCTCGTCGGCGACTCACCTTTCGACGTCCAAGCCGCCACCAACGCCGGCTTCCCCTGCTGGGCCGTCACC
>JACMRG010000248.1 GCA_014376585.1 Opitutaceae bacterium
CGGCGCGTCACCTTCCGCGTGCGCGACGAGGCGGGCGCGCCCGCGTTTGCGGCCTTCGTCGTCCGCGACGCGCGGGGGCGCGTCTATCCCATGCAGTCGAAACGCCTCGGCGGGGATTTTTTCTTCCAACCGCAGATCTACCGGGGCGACGGCGAGACGATCACGTTGCCCGACGGCGACTACGCCGTCGAATGCGCGCGCGGTCCGGAAAGCGTGCCGGAAACCCTTCGCGTGCTCGTCGGCCCCCGCTCGGCGGAGATCGCCTATCGCGTCAGGCGCTGGGTGGACCCGGCGGCGCGCGGCTGGTTCAGCGGCGACCACCACATCCACGCGGCGGGCTGCCTGCATTACACGCTGCCCGAGGAGGGCGTCCTTCCGGAGGACATGCGGCGGCACATCATGGGCGAGGATCTCAAAGTGGGCTGCGCCCTCACGTGGGGGCCGGGCTTCGATTTCCAAAAACAATTTTTCTGCGGCGCGGTGGACTCCGTTTCGAGTTATCCTTACCTGCTACGATACGACATCGAGGTCAGCGGCTTCGGCTCGCACCGCAGCGGTCACCTGAATCTCCTCCGCCTGCGCGACCAGCGGTATCCCGGCGGCCTCTCCAAGGACCACTGGCCCACGCTCGGCTTGAACACCCTGCGCTGGGCCAAGGCCCAGGGCGCCGTCTGCGGCCCGGCGCATTCCGGCCTCGGCCTGCAGGGCTCGGTCGGACGCGTCGGCTCCGGGCCCGATGGCCCCGGTGGCCTGCCCGGCTACGACGTGCCGCTCTACGATGGGATCGGGGCGAACGAGTTCGTCATGGACCTCACCCACGAGGTGCCCGGTCCCGACGGCCGGCTCGTGCCCGCCGTGGATTTTATCTCGACGATGGACACCTCGCGCCGCGCCGAATGGAACATGTGGTATCACGCGCTCAACGCCGGGTTCCGCGTGCGCGCCAGCGGCGAGACGGATTTCCCCTGCATGTCAGGGGCGCGCGTAGGCGCCGGCCGCGTCTATGTGAAGCAGCCCGGCAAACTTGAGTTCGACGACTGGGTCGAGGGCATTCGCGAAGGCCGTAGTTACGTCAGCGACGGCACCGCACACCTGATGGAATTTACAGCCGCCGCCGGGGCGACGACCCTCGGCCTCGGCGAGCACGGCAGCGAGCTGCGCCTCGCCCGACCCGGCGAAATCAAATTCACCGCCCTCGTCGCCGTGCGCCGGCCCGCCGCTCCCGATGCGCTCGTCGAACTCGTCGTCAACGGCCTGCCCGTCGCCTCGCGACGTGTCCCCGCCGACGGCCGCGAGACGCCCGTGAGCTTTGCGTTGCCGCTCGCGCACAGCAGCTGGGTCGCGCTCCGCGTCGGGGAGAGCGCGCACACCAACCCCTTCTTCGTGCTCGTGGCCGACCAGCCCGTCCGCCCCTGCCGTCGCAGCATCGAGTGGTTGCTCGCCGGGGTGGACCAGTGCTGGCGGCAAAAGGAGCCGACCTACGCAGAAGCGGAAAAAGCGACCGCGCGCGCCGACTACGAACACGCGCGCCGGACCTACCGCCGTCTTCTCGACGAAACGCCGCCCGGGCCTTGACCCGCATCCGCCCGCTCATCTTTTCGGCATCGGCGGCGCCCGGTGCAGCCGTCGGTATTCCGACGGCGTGATCCCCATCGTCTGCCGGAAACACCGCGTGAAATGCGCGTGATCGAAAAATCCCGTCTCCTGCGCGACCGCCGCCACCGTGCGCTCGCTCTCCGCGAGCCGGCGGCACGACGCCTCCACCCGCACGCGCAACAGATACTGGCGGGCCGACGTGCCGAACGCGCGGCGGAACCCCCGGTCGAACTGGCTCTGCGACAGCCCCGCCATGCGCGCGAGCTCACCCCGCTTCGGCGTCTCCGGCGAATGGCGGTGCATGTGCTCGATCACCTTGGCGAAACGCGCCTCGCCGGAGGCGCGGCTGCGCACGCGTTCGAGCTGCCGGGAAAACCCCGCCACGCCGATGATCGCGCCGTGGCCGTCCCGCAGCGGCACCTTGCTCGTCATCACGAGGCGCGGCGAACCCTCGGCCTCGGGCGCGCTCTCGACGCGGTTCACGATCGCGCGGCCCGTGGCCATCACCTTCTCGTCGTCCTTCGTGTAGGCGTCAGCGCGCTGCCGCGGGAAAAAATCACGGTCGGTTTTCCCGATCGCCTCTCGCTCGCGTTTCACGCCGCAGTAGTCGCAGCCCCGGCGGTTCAGCGCCATGAAACGTCCCGACCGGTCCTTGATGAAAAAGGAGACGTCCGGCAGCAGGTCGAAGAGCCGGATCAGTTCCGCGCCCCGCGCGCGATGCAGGAACCCGTGTTGTGAAATGGAAGCCATGATGGGCCGTTTTTACACAACAACGCCCCCTGTGTGCAAGACGCCGGAGCCTCCGATCGGGTTTA
>JACMRG010000249.1 GCA_014376585.1 Opitutaceae bacterium
CACCGCCGGTGGCATCCCGACATTCAATCTCGCTGGTTTTACAGAAACCGCCGGCCCCATCGCCTCCACGAACACCCCCGCCACGATCACACTGGGCGGCGGTTCACTGACTTCCGGCGATAGCACATCTACCTCGTTCGCTGGCGCCATTACCGGCACGGGCGGCACGCTCATCAAAGCCGGCACGGGGACGTTCACCCTCGGCGGCACCTCCGCCAATACTTACACCGGCGCGACCACGATCACCGCGGGAGGGCTCACCCTCAACAAGACTGCAGGCGTCAATGCCATCACGGGCAACATCACAATCGGCGACCGCACGGGCCCCGACACTCTTACCCTCGCCGCGAGCAACCAGATTGCCGACACCGCGGCCATAATCCTGAACTCATCCGGTTCACCTATTTTCAATCTCGCCGGTTTCTCCGATACCGTCGGCTCCATCGCTTCCTCCAATACCGCCGCCACCATCGCGTTGGGCAGCGGCGCCCTCACGGCGGGCGGTGATAACAGCTCGACCACCTACGCCGGCATTTTTACCGGAAACGGCTCGTTCACCAAGGCCGGCAGCGGCACCACGACCCTCTCCGGCAACAGCTCAACTTTCACCGGCGCCGCCACCGTCACCGCCGGCACTATCGTCCTTCAAAATAACAACGCCCTCGGCATCGGCACCGCCGGCACTACCGTTTCGTCCGGAACAACACTCCGTCTCGACGGCGTCACCTCCGCGAATAACGGGACCCTCACCCTCGCGGGCACCGGCATCGGCGGGACGGGCGCACTCGTCGGCGGCACGATTTCCAACAACCGTTGGCTCGGCAACCTCGCCCTCACCGCTGACGCCACGATATCGACCTCTGGCTCCGGTTGGCTGGCCCTCGGCACGATAACGCCTGCTTGGAACCGCGCCCTCAATGACCCGACCCACACCCCGCTCGACATCGGCCTATCAGGATACGACCACGATGAGCCTCGGCGCCAACACGCTGACACTTAAAGGCACCGTCACCGGCGGTGGTGACGCCGTTTACGTCAACGCCCGCATGACCGGCACCGGCAACGTCGTCATCGACATGACCAACCCCGCCGACGTTGCCCGCTATACCGCCAACGTCAATACCTACACCGGCTCGACCACGATTAAGAACGGCACGCTCGCGCTCAACACCACCTACAACACCTATCCCGGCGATACGGTTAATCCCGGCTATTTCGGCATCAACGGCCCGCTCATCATCGGTGACGGCACCGGCTTGGCCAACACCGCTCGTTACACCACCGGCACCGGCACCCAGTTCAGCGAGCTGATGAATTACACCACGCAGGTGACCATCAACAGCGACGGTCAGATAAACCTGAATGCCGCGCAGACCGTCGCCGGACTCACCTTCACCGGCGGCAAGATCGACCTCGGCACCGCCGGCGGCCTATATCTCAACGGCGCCGTCACGGTCAACGCATCCGCCGGAAACACCGCCGTCATTACCGGCTCCGGCACCAGCACACTCAGCCTCACCATCCACCAGGGCCCTTCACCTGTCGCCAACGCCAACCGCACTTTCGACATCGTCGGCGGTGTCGGCAATGCCTCCGACCTCACGATCAGCGCCCTCATTACGAACGGTTCGATTACCAAGACCGGGATCGGCACCATGTCCATCACCACCAGTAATTCTGGCGGTTACGAGGGCACCACGACGATCAATAACGGTATTCTCAATATCCAACACGGCGACGCCCTCGGCCAGGCCAGCAACAACACCGCCACCGCCACCACCGTCAATTCCGGCGGCTCCCTCCAGCTGAGTAACGTCGCCAACGGCAATTTCACCAGTAACTCCGGCGAACAGCTCTACCTGAATGGCACGGGCTATCTCAACAACGGCGCGCTCCAAAATCTCGCCGGTAACAACACTTGGTCCGGCAGCACCTTCCTCACCACCGATGCCCGCATCCAATCAGATTCGGGCGTGCTGACCCTCACCGGCACGATGAATTCCGCCTCCAATTCCTTTCTCGATGTGCGCGGCTCCGGTGACACCACCATTTCAGGCACCGTCGGCACCGGCGCGGGCGGTATCACCAAAAACGGCACCGGCACCCTCATCCTTTCGGGCACCAATACCTATGCCGGCACGACCACCATTTCCTCCGGTGTCCTCAGCCTCCAGAACAGTCAGGGCCTCGGCGGTCTCGGCGCCACCACGGTCGCGAACGGCGCCGCGCTCCACCTCGACAGCACGGCCAACGGCAACCTCTTGGGCGGCGACGCCACCACGATCTCAGGCGACGGTATTGGCGGCACCGGCGCCGTCAGAAACGTCCTCGGTTCGAATAACTACACCGGCCGGATCACGCTCGCCGCTGCCTCCACCGTCACCGCCAACACCGGCACCACCCTCACCCTCTCCGGCGGCACCACCGGCACGCAAAACCTCACCGTCGGCACCGCTGCCCAAAACGGCAATGTCGTCATCTCCGGCGCCATGACCAACGGCAGCGGCGTCCTCACCAAGAACGGCTCCGGCGATCTCACCTTCGGAAAATCGACCGGCGTCTCGGGCACCGTCGGCCTCACTCATCTCAACGGCGGCACTCTCACCGTCGGCCTCGACAGCGGCACCCAGTCCATCCTCAACACTTCCGCCATCGACTCGGCTCTCGGCACGACCCTCAAGATCGGTTCGGCCGGCAAAGTCATCGCCAACTACGCCGGCGGCAACACGAACATGTTCGGCGCCATCGACGAAATTTCCGCCGCCGGCGGCACTTTCGAGAAAACGGGAGCCGGCACCCTCACCTTCAACACGTCGTTTAATTTCGCGGGTAACCTCATCCTTAGTGGCGGCACCACCCTCGCCTTGGCCAGCAGCGCCAATGTCACGTTCGGCAACATCTACATCACCCAAAACATGACGATCGATTTCGGCTCCGGCACATCGACGATCCTGTCTTCAGCCAATCTCTTCATCACTGCCGGCGTCCAAATCACCGTCATCAACTGGGTCAACAACGGTGCCGGTGGCAGCGACGATATTTGGTATGCCACCAACGGCTTCAATAATTTCACCGGCACGCCCGCCTCCCCCACCGTCGGCACCTCCGCCGTGCTCGACGCCGTTAATACCGCGCCCGAGAACCAGATCACCTTCTCCGGCATCGCCCCCGCCGCCAATACCTCGTGGGTCAGTGTTCAGGGCGGCCAGTATTACGACCACGAGATCCGTCCAATCCCCGAACCCTCCACTTATGGCGCGATCTTTTTCGGTGGCTGCCTCGGCCTCTTTGGCTGGCGTCGCTACCTTCGTGCTCTGGCCGCGCGGCGCTAAGTCCGGAACGCCCCCGCTTCGCAGGTGCCAAATTATCTTTGCTGGCTCCGTTGAGTCCACCCACCGTAACCGTTGTGATCGGATGGCTCGCTGACTTTTTTCGTTTCGTTTGGGCCCTGCTCTATTGGAACACCCGCAAGTCGTGGTTCCAACTCGGCGGTCGGCGCGGCCGGAGCCCGTGCCAAAATCCCAGCGACTCCGGCCGCGCGTTCGAGACCCAGTGCGAAGCCTGCCTACAGTGGGATCGGCCCGCCCGCTTCGCCCGCGTGTGCCCTCTTCTCGTCGCCACGCCGCAAGGTCTCCGCTGCTCCGTCGATACGCCGCGGGTGCGCCCATTCTGGGGGCGCGTGCTCCGCTATGTGGGCGGCTCGCTGCTTGGGCTCTACCTCATCGGCGCCATCGGCATTTTCGTGTTTTTGCGGACCATCGGTTATCCGATAAGCATCTTCCACGTGACCTGGCCCGGCCTCTGGTATCGCGTGCCGCAGGCCCGCAGCGCGTATTTTTTCGAACAGGGCAATAAAGCCTTCGCCGCCGGCCACGTCCGCCAGGGCCTGCTCTATTTTGAAAACGCCTACAAGTTCGATCCCGGCAATTATCTCGCCGGCCTCGCCCTCGCCCGCAACTACCAAACTACCCAACCCATCATCTCCGACGCCGTCTACCGGCGACTCTACCGCGAGCATCCGGGCCAACGTGCCGCGACCGCCCAAGATTGGTTCCGCGCCCTCCTCGCCCGCGGCGATTTCACCCAAGTCGCATTTCTGGCCGCCCACGAGCTCGTCACCAATTCCCTCCACGCCAGCCCTTGGATGCGGGCCCTGATCTTCGCCACCCGCCAGACGCATGACGACCAGACACTGCAAACACTGCTCGCGGGCACCGATATCCACGTGAAGCCCTGGCACACGCTCCTTGAGACGGAGCTCCTCCTGCGGGCCGATAAGACCACCGCCGCCCGCGTGAATCTATTGCGTCCATGGCCACTGAATTCGCCCCCTTACGCGCTCTACTACCAAGTGGAAAACCTCCTCGCCTCGGGCGAAAATTATCCCGCCTTCGATCAACTCGGCCGCTCGGTCGGCCACCTCGATGACGAAACGGTCCTCGCGCTGCGTCTGGCCGCCTATGCCCGCGCCGGCTTGAAATCCCAGCTCGCCTTCGAGTTCAACACCCTCCTGAGCCGCCCGCTCACTCCGCCGGCCATCAAAATCCTCAGTGCCCATCTGATCCGTTATCCCGATCCGGCGCTTTTCCAGCTTTTCTACGCAAAATTTGAGCGCGCCGCCCTCCCTCTCACCACCGAGAACGCCGGCTCTCATTTCTCCGTGCTCTGCGTCGCCGGTGTGCATCAGGATCGCGCCAGACTCGAGGACCAGATCCGGCGCCTCAAATCGCTCGCCGCGGTCTCCTTCCTCCGGCTCAACCTCGTGGCGGATTTTTTCAACAACGAGTCCGCCGCCCTTCGCATCGCCACTTTTCTTCCGATTCTTCCCGTCCCGCTTGAGGTTACCTATGCGCTGCTCGAGCGCTACCCCGGCCCGTCATCGCGTCCTGCCACCGCCGCCCCCCGCACCCCGTGACCGCCGCCCCCGCTCGCCCATCCCTTCCGCTGCTGGCCAAGCTCAATCTCGCCCTGCTCGCCGGCTTCGCGTTCGCCCTCAGTTGCCGTTTATGGCCCGAGTGGCTGCACAACCCGGATCTCTCGCACGGTCTGTTCATGCCGTTGCTATTTTTGCTCATGCTTCACGAGAGCCGCACCGCCGGGCCTCATCGCTACCTGCGCTCCGGCCCGCTCGTGTATGGCGCTCTCACCGTCTTTCTCGTCTTCGCACTCCTCGCGCTGGTCCTCGCCGGCATCTACGCCGCCTCGCTCGGCTGGTCCCATGCTCTCGTCGAATTTCTCCTCGTCGCGACCCTGGTCTTCCAACTGGGCGCGGGCCTCGTCGGTTTCTCCTCCGAGCGCACACGGTTGATCCCATGCAACTGGCCCGCCTTCGTCGCCATCGGACTGTGGCTGCTCAGCGCCCCCATTCCTCCCGGCACCTACTCGCGTCTCACCCTCGGCCTCCAACTCTTCGTCAGTGAAAATGTCCTTCGCGCGCTCCACCTCCTCGGCGTCGCCGCCCGCCGCGAGGGCAACGTCATCGAGCTCGCCACCGCCACCGTCGGCATCGAGGAAGCCTGCAGCGGCGTGCGCAGTCTCATCTCCTGCATCTTCGCCGGTTTCTTTTTCTCCGCCACGCTCGTCCGCCGGCCATGGGCTCGCGCCCTCGTCATCCTTCTCGCCGCGCCGCTCGCCATGGTGATGAACTTCATCCGCTCACTCACCCTTACGCTCTTGGCCAACTCCGGTATCGACATCGCTGGCACGTGGCACGATGTCACCGGCTTCGCCGTCCTTGGGGTCACCGCCGCCCTCCTCGGTGGCCTTGCCCTTCTCCTTGAGCGTCGCCCGGTCCCCGGCTCGGTCTCGGTAGTGCCACCCCCACCGCTCAATCCCCGGCCCGCAACTTCCTCGTCCCACCTCATTCCCCTTGCCGTCGCCCTCATCCTGAGTCTCGCCCTCGTCACCTTTTTCGTTCGCAACACCCGCCCCAGCCTCAAGCCCGGCGGGCCCGCTCCCAACCTCCTCGCGATTCTCTCCGCAGCCGCGCCCGGGTGGCGGGTCGATACCTCGCGCGACCTCTACCAATTCAGCGACATCCTCAAAACCGAATATCTTGCCCAGCGCACCTACCTCGGGCGCACCGCCGCCGGCCCCACCGAGGTCATCATCTATCTCGCCTACTGGCGCGCCGGCCAATCCAGCGTGAGCAGCGTCGCCGCCCACACCCCCGATGCCTGCTGGCCCGGCTCCGGCTGGCTCGCCGTCCCCAACCCCGTCATGCGCGAAGCCCCCGTCGTCGCCGGCCGCACCCTTGCCCTCGCCGAGTCCCGCATCTTTCAAAACGCCGGCCATCCCCAACACGTCTGGTTCTGGCACCTCTACGACGGCCACCCCATCGCCTACGAAAATCCCTATTCGACCCGCGAACTCCTAAGCATCGCCTGGCGCTACGGCTTCCGCCGCGACGGCGATCAACTCTTCGTGCGCGTTTCGAGTAACCGGCCCTGGGCCGACATCGCCGACGAGCCCTTCATCCGCGATTGCTTTGCCCGCCTGCAACCCCTCGGCCTCTGAGCTGCACCCCGCCTATGCCCTTCGCCACCACCAAACGGGAACGCACCGCCCTCGCCGTCATCGTGCTGCTGGTCATCCTCGGTCTGATCGGCCTCGCCGTCCTGTGAAGCGCGCACACCCGCGACCGGCCCCGGCGTCCACCACTGTCGCCACCGTCTCCCGCACCCCCCGCACCACTTTCTCCTCGCCCCGCCTCGCTCTCCTGCATCTTTTGGCTCTCCACGCGCGTATGACCCTACAACTCCATGTCTCTGCTGTTGACGCCCAACGCTTCTGCATTTTTCGCGTGCCCCGCGCTCGCGCCTGAAACAGATCGCGCCCCGACGCCCACCCGCATGACTGAGACTGCCCCAACCGAGCCACCCGACGGACGTCACGTCGTAGATGCCCGCCTGCTCACCCTAGTCGCCTCCGGGGACCGCGCGGCCTTTGCCCAACTTTACGACCGCTTCTCGCGGCCCCTCTACGCCACCGCGCACCGCATCTTGAATGACGCCACCGAGGCGCAGGACATCGTTCACGACGCCTTCGTGGCCGTATGGGAAAAGGCCTCCACCTTCGAGACCACTCGTGGCACCGCCTTCTCCTGGGCCGTCACCCTCACCCGGAACCGCGCCATTGATCGTCTCCGCTCCCGCCGCCGCCGCGCCGAACTTCTCGATTCCTCCGCCCCGTCCGACCTCGGCCTCGACGAAAATTCCTCCGGCCCTTCGGCCGACGTTTCTGCCGCCACGTCGGACCAAGCCACCGCCGTCCGCGCCGCCGTCGCCACGCTACCCATCGATCAGCAGCGCGCCCTCGAACTCGCCTTCTTCAGCGGTCTCACGCAGGAGGAGATCGCCGCCCGCCTGCGCACTCCTCTCGGCACCATCAAAGCCCGCATGCGCCGCGGCCTCCTTAAACTGCGCGACCAGCTCGCCTCCAATCTATGAACGCCGAACGCCACGAAGAACTCGCTGCGCTCGCCGCCCTCGACCTGCTCACGTCGGCCGAGCAGACCGAGTTCGCCTTCGCCCTCGCGAGCCACTCCGCACTCGCCGCGCTGGTCGATTCCCTTCGCTCCGCCTCCGCCGAACTCGCCCACACCGCTCCGGCCGTCGAGCTCCCTGCCGCGATCAGATCCCGCGTCCTCGCGACCATAGCCGCGCTGCCTGCATCTGGTTCCAAGCCCTCGCCTCTCAACGCCCAGCCGTCCGCGAAACTTATTCCTTTCCCCACTTGGCTCGCGCTCGCCGCCGCCGCGTGCTTCGCCCTCGTCGCCGCCTATTTCGGCCAAGCCTACCAGACCGAGCACACCGCCGCCGCCACCCTCCGCGATCAACAAAATCTCACCGACCTCGCCCTGCGCAGCACCCAAAATCAGCTCGAAGCCGAACGCCTCATCGCCCGCCGCGAACTCGCCGACGCCACCGCCAAAGCCGCCGAATCTTCCGGCCTTCTTGCCCGCCTCGAGTCCCGTCTCACCGAGACCACCCGCGCCGCCGCCGCCGCGTCCCTTCAGCTCGCTTCCTCCCGTGAGCAGATCGACATCGCCCGCCGCGATCTCGCCGCCCGCGATCAAACCGTGACCGACCTCACTCGCCAGCTCGCCGCCCAAGGCACGCTCACCGATTACAAAATTTCCACTCTCGCCTCACTCCTCGGCAACACTCCCCAAGCCCTCGCCGTCGCCGTCTGGAATCCCGCCAACCAGGAGGGCGTGCTCACCGTCCAAAAACTTCCCGCGCTCGCCGCCGACAAAGATTACCAACTCTGGATCGTCGATCCCCAGTATGAGATTCCCGTCAACGGCGGCGTCTTCCGCGTCGATCCCGCCACCGGCGAGACTCGCGTGAATTTCCGCGCCGACCAGCCCATCAAGTCGATTGCCAAGTTCGCCGTCAGCCTCGAGCGCAAGGGCGGCGTGCCGAAGGCCGAAGGCCAGATGGTTCTGCTCACGCCCTAGTCTGACGCCGTCACGCAATAAAGTCGGCGTCACGTCGCGCCGCACTTGAAACTTGCCCCGCCCGTCTGCGCGGGAAACGCTTTCGGTCCTATGGTTATCAAACCCAAAGTCCGTGGCTTCGTCTGCGTCACCGCTCACCCCGCCGGTTGCGCCGCTCATGTCCAAGAGTGGATCGCCCACGTGAAATCCCAGCCTCCGCTCGCCCGCGGCCCCAAGAAGGTCCTCGTGATCGGCTCCTCCACCGGCTACGGCCTCGCCTCCCGCGTCACCGCCGCTTTTGGCCCCGGCGCCGCCACCCTCGGCATCTTCTTCGAGCGCCCCTCCGAGGAAGGCCGCACCGCCACCCCCGGCTGGTATAACACCATTGCCTTCACCAAAGCAGCCCACGCCGCCGGCCTCTACGCTAAGAATATCAACGGCGACGCCTTCTCCGCCGACATCAAGCGCCAGGCCCTCGACCTTATCCGCGCCGATCTTGGTCAGGTTGACCTCGTCATCTATTCCCTCGCCTCGCCCCGCCGCACGCATCCCGTCACCGGCGCCGTCCACAAATCTGTCCTCAAGCCCGTCGGCCAGTCCTACACCAACAAGACCGTCGACACCGACAAAGGCATCGTCAGCACGATCACGATCGAGCCCGCCAACGAGCAGGAAATCGCCGACACGACCACCGTCATGGGCGGCGAAGATTGGGAGATGTGGATGCAGGCGCTTTCCGAAGCCAAGCTCCTCGCCCCCGGCGCGCAATCCGTCGCCTACTCCTACATCGGGCCCGAAGTCACGTGGGCGATTTACAAAAACGGCACCATCGGCCTCGCCAAAAACGACCTCGAGCGCGCCGCCCGCAACATCGACTCGCTCCTCAAGCTGCACCACGGCGGCGGCCGCGCCTGCATCTCCGTCAACAAAGCGCTCGTCACGCAGGCCAGCTCCGCCATCCCCGTCGTCCCTCTCTACATTTCGATTCTCTACAAAATCATGAAGGCCAAAGGCACGCACGAGGGCTGCATCGAGCAGATGCAACGTCTCTTCGCCACCCAGCTCTACGCCCCCACCGGCCCCAAGTTCGACGCCGCCGGCCGCATCCGCGTCGACGACTGGGAAATGCGCCCCGAGGTGCAATCCGCCGTCAAAGAAATCTGGCCCGGGACCACGACGGAAAACCTCGCCGAGCTCACGGACATCGCCGGCTACCGCAGCGAGTTCATGAAGCTCTTCGGCTTCGGCCTCCCCGGCATCGACTACGAAGCCGACACCGAACCCCACGTCCCGATAATCTGAGGCAGAGTGCGTTGTCCCTGACGCTCCGCCCTGTTTTGAGCCGCGTGCCCTATCTGCCCGCGGTTTTTTTCTGTCCACCCGCCGGAGCCTTGCTCGGCTCGCAACTGTCATCGCCTACTCTTCCTCTTTAAAAATGCGCGCCGCCATCCGACGCGTCGCCTCCGCCTGCGCCATCATCGCCGGTGAGCGCGTCGGCACCATTGAGCACGGCATCCTGGTCCTCCTCGGCATCGCCCCCACCGGCAACGCCGCCGACGCCCGGCGGCTCGCCGAAAAAACCGTCGCCCTTCGTATCTTCCCCGACGACGGCAAAATGAACCTCTCCGTCCGCGACGCCACCGGCGGCCTCCTCGTGGTCAGCCAGTTCCGGCTCTTCACCACCGCCCGCAAAGGCCTCCGCCCGTCCTTCAACGCCGCCGCCCCACCGGATCTTGCGATCCCGCTCTCCGAAAAATTCTGCGAGCTCTGCGCCGCCGCCCTCGCCCGCCCCGTCGCCACCGGGCGCTTCGGCACCGATATGAAAGTCTCCCTCGTCAACGACGGCCCGTCATCCTCGTCATCGACTCGCACGCCCGCGAATAATCTCTCGCGCTTTCCCAACTCCCACCCGACGGACAAACGGTGATCTACCTCCGTGGCGCCCCCTGTGATCCCGTCCTGCGCCTCTACGAATTCGCCCTGCCCGCCGGCCCCGAACGCGAACTCCCCACGGCCGCCCGGTTCCTCGGCTCCGCCGAATAAAAACTCACCGCCAAGGAGAAAGCCCGCCGCGAACGCGCCCGTGTAAGCACCCGGGGCTTCACCAAATTCGATCTCTCCAAAGACGGCGCGCGCTTCCCCGTCACTCTCTCCGGCCAATTCTACGTCGTGAACCGCGCCGACCTGATGGTAGACAATCTGAAAGAGGTTCCCCCCCGAGAAACCCCGCTTCTCATAGCTCTCAAAGGCCGCCTCGATCCCCCGATACCGCGGCGTGCAATCGCAGGCCGAGGCGACGTTGACGATCGGGAGCACGCGGCTCCGGTCAGGCGAAAGCGTGCCGGCGTGGCCATCGATATCTTTGACGGCGATCTCATAGAGCGATTGCGAGTGAGCGGTCATCATTGAAAGGCACCGCACTGTGGCGAAGAGGCAAAGGCGACGCAGGAACACAAAGCAGGGCGATCACTCCGACCTGTCAACGAGCCGAACCCCGCATTGTCCGCCTTGACCCACTGCATCCGCCCCGGCCCACTCGCGGCATGGATCTACCCGACGACGATCAACTCTTCCTCCGCGACCTCGTGAAAATCTCACGCCAGAAGCATCACCATATCGCCTGGGTGGACCGCGATGGCACCGACCGCATGACGACGGTCAGCCAGACCGACATCGTGCGGATTAACAAACTCGCGCACCGTCTGCACGTTTCCAAAAAAGAGCTGATGCGCCAGGCCGCCCACATTCCCGTTGGAAAATCCAGCGGAAGTTCCAATTCCACCGGTGCCGCGTTGACACCGTCAACTCCACCCGAGCCAATCGCCCCGTGATTACGGTCGCCAGTTGCTGGCCGTGCCCCTTCGCAAAAACCAACCTAACGTTAACCCAACTCGTCATCATGAAAAAAATCCTCCTCGCACTCGTCACCGCCAGCATCCTGACCTTCGGCGTCGCCGAAGCATCTGCCGCCGATACCACTCCGAAGTCTGTCATCCACGTCGTCACGGTTGCGTGGAAGGAAGACGCGAAGCCCGAGCAAATCCAAGCCGCACTCGATGGCGTCAAAGCCCTGCCCGCGGAGTTTAATGGCATCACGCACGTTTGGGTGAAGTCGATTAAGGTCCAGAATCCCGGCGGCACCAAAAAGCCACGCACACATGTTTTCGTGATGGAGTTTGCCGACGAGGCTGCGCTGAAAGCCTACGCCGACAGCGCCGCCCAAAAGAAATGGTATACGCTCTACGCGCCCATCCGGGATGAGAGCACGACGCACGACATTACCAACTGAACCTTTTGGTTGGTTCTAATCCTATCGGGAGTCGCTTCACAGCGACTCCTTTTTTGCGCCCCTTCGGGCACAAAGAAACGCCCGCACGCCTCGACTCCGGAGTGAAAGCACACTCAGTCGGTTACCCCCGCTACCGACACCCGCCCCACATGAGCCGAATCCGCTTCCTCCGCCAAATGATCTTCGATGGGCGCGGCGCTCCTCCGCCACCCGCGGCGCGTCCCAACCCCTCGCAATGGCGCGATGACGCCATCACCGGCAGTTGCCTCGGCCACTCGACGGTCTTTATAAATTTCTTCGGCGTGCGCGTGCTCACCGACCCGGTATTTTCCAAACGCGTCGGCCCCGGTATTCCGCCCTTCATCCTGGGGCCCAAGCGCTATTTTACTCCCGCCCTCGCTCCGCGCGATCTGCCGACGCCCGACGTGATCGTGCTTAGCCACGCGCATTTTGATCACCTTGATGCGTGGAGCCTGCGTAAATTTCCCCGCGACACGCCGGTCGTCACCGCGCGCGCCACCGGCGACCTCTTGGGCTGCCATGGTTTCAAAAACGTGCACGAACTCGATTGGGGCCAGGCCACTACTATCGAAACCCGCGGCGGCCCCCTGCGCGTCACGGGCCTCGAAGTCGCCCACTGGGGCGCGCGCATGATGCGCGACGATCATCGCGGCTACAACGGCTACCTCATGGAACGCTCCGGTCACGCCGTGTGCTTCGCCGGTGACACCGCCTACACCGAGGCGTTTGCGCGCCTCAACGATCCCAGCCGCACGCTTGACCTGATGCTGATGCCCATCGGCGCCTACAATCCTTGGATTCGCGCCCACTGCAGCCCGGAAGAAGCCGCCTTAATGGCCCGCCAAGCCGGCGCCCTCGCCTTCGTGCCCATCCACCACGAAACCTTTAAGCTCAGCTCCGAGCCGATGGACGAACCCGCCGCCCGCATCCGCGCCGCCTACGCTCACGAACCCACCCGCCTGCTCGCCGTCCGCACCGGAGAGACGTTTCACGTGCCCCTGCACGTCGCTGAAACCGCCGCATCACAAACCATCCGCCTGTAGCCTCTTCAGCGCACCGTCTCCAAAATCGCGACCGCCTCCACGTTTTTATACTCCCGCGCCAAATCGAGCGCCGTGACGCCGGGCTTGGAGCGAACCTTCGGATCGACTCCCCGCTCGAGCAATAACCGCACCATTTCCACGCCGCTTCCCGCCGCCGCCTCGTGCAGCGCCGTGCCGCCAAGTTCGCTGAGTGCGTTCGGCGGCGCACCGTGATCAAGGAGCAGGCGCGCCAGTTCCAACCGATTTTTCGCGGCGGCGTGATGCAACGGCGTCCAGCCCACGCGGTCGCGTCGCACCGGATCAGCCTTCCGCTCAAGCAACGCCGCGAGCACCGCCGCGTCGTTGCGCTCGACGGCGAGATGTAGCGGCGTCCGGCCGGCCGCATCGGGCGCGTTGATGTCGGCATCGTGATCGAGCAGGAGCAGCACAATCGTAGTCTTTTTACGCAGTATCGCCTGATGCAGCGGCGCGAGCGCTTTGCCCCCGGCACCACGCAGCGCCGCCGGATCACTTTTAATAATACGTAGCACACCCTCAGCATCGCCCCGCGCAATCAATTCGTCGAGCGTCGCCTTCGCCTTGGTCGCGGGTTGATCGGCCGCGTGAGCTGATCCAATGGCCCAGCAAAATAGCGCCGTTACCGACCAGAGGAAACGTGGGGAGGCCATATCGGAAAGTCGGAGCAAAACGCGATGCCGAGGCAACGTCTTTACCTCGCCCCACGCTCAGGTCAGCGCCGCCCGCAATTGTTCCAGATCCACGGTGATATCGAGTCGGTTGTTCTTCGGATTCTGGCTCAAGGGTTCGCTACCAACCGGAACCAACGGCTGATAGTGTAGCCCGCGCAACGCCGCGATCTGCCAAAAACAGCCATTCAAATAAGCGCGGCCGAAAAACTCGATCACCCGCGTGCCTCTTTCGCAAAACGCCAGATTCGCCAACCCCGCGCCGTGAGGCGCAACGACGACCTTGGCGTAGCGAAACACCGCGATCTGCTCCTCCCAGCTCAACTCCTCCAACTTGACTTCTACGAAGCCGTGCCCCGCCAGTTCCGCGATCACTGCCGCGTCATTGGTCACACGTCGCCGACGGGCCAGCATCCTCGAAATATAGATCCGTTCGCCCGCCACGGTTGCCTTCGCCTGCAACGGCTCGACGAATTCCCTGATCATTTGGATTTGCGGAGCCGTCGCTCGCCCTGTCCAGCCCGGGAGACTCGGCACAATCAATTCCTCACTCTGCCAATGCCCGCGCCGCGCCGGCTCGATCAACGCGCCGGTCCAGCCAAAAAGCTGCAGCGCCGTGCGGCTACACTCGGCCGCACTGTGGGCAATCAGCGCCGACGCGCCCTCCGTCTTTTTCAGCGAAAGCAACCGCGGCAACTCATCGAGTAGCCAGTGACAATATCCCCCTCCCAACGTCGATGCGATGACTGCGGTCCTGCCCGCGAGGACCTGAGGGGGACGAATTTTCTTATCGTTGAGCAGCCAATGCGTGTCGTCGGGATGCCCGAAATCCAACGAGACATCCCGCGCGATACTCCTGCCATCCGGTGCGAGCACCACGCCCGCCCCGAACACGCGCCCGTTCGGCAAACCCGCAACCGACTGGGTCGGCGGCGGCGTCGTTTCCGGTCTGCGTAAAAACGCCCTCACCTCCTCCGTCGCCTGCGCGGGCCCACCAAGATCAATCGGCGGGATATCCGGCTTCATCCGCGTCGATCCGCCAAAACGCCCCACGATGGCCGCGAGCGACTCACACCGTGTCGGCGGTGGCAAATAAGGAGCGGGTTCGACCGTCATTTAGCACGACACTTCTCCGTCATCCGCGGGTGGACAATGGCCAAAATAACCGCCGCAACCCTCGTCCACGCGCGCCGAAAAGCCATTCGCGAAAAACGCTCTGACCATATCGGCACAAATTTGTCTCTGCACGCGGCGGCACCTCGTATTGGCTGTTCGTTCTTCAAATGAAAAAGACCTTTCCTCTCAGCGTGACCGGCATCGATTCCCCTCGTGTGATCGAAGCGATCAAGCACGACGCGCGCAAATATGTGAAACGCGAGCGCCGCAAAACCATTCCGGAAGGCACCGATTTCTGGGACTTTGCCTGCAAGGTCGGCGCAAGTCGCGACACGGCCGAGACGAAACGCATCGACGAAGTCAACCCCGCCATCGACGCCGTCGTGTTATCCGGAGCCGCCGAAATCTACCTCGAAATTTTTGCCGTGTCCGGCAAACACATCCGGCATCCCGCCGCGCCCTTGCCCCCCGTGGGCGCCCCCGCTGCCGACGCCCAGATTGCCCCGCCGCCAAGCGACCCGGCGCCCTAATTCCGGAAACAACCTGAGTCTTCGGCTTTGCGCCAAGCCAGCTTGGTTCAGCTCGCGCCCGTGACGACCGGACGCGAGGGATCGGCGACCCACTCGCTCCACGAACCCGCATAAAGCTTCGAACCCGGGAGCCCGGCGTATTCCATCGCGAAGATATTTGCGCAGGCCGTGATGCCTGAACCGCATTGATGCCCCATCCGCTCTGGAGCGCGTTCACCGATGAGCGCCGTGAACTCCTGCTTGAGTTCGGCCGAGGGACGAAACGTCAAATCGGCCTTAAGATTGGTTTTATAGAAACGATTGAACGCTCCGGGGATGTGTCCCGCAACCGGGTCCATGGGTTCTACCTCGCCTCGGTAACGTTCGGCCGCGCGGGCATCGATCAACCCAAACGAACGATCCTCCAATTGACGCAACACATCAGCTGCGCTCCACACGCTCGCTGGCTCCACCCGCACGGGCAACGACACGACCGCCGCTTTCAGCACGGGCAACTCCGCTGTCACAGCGAGTCCTTCCGCGATCCACTTGGGCCAGCCGCCGTCGAGCAGTGCGACCTGCGTGAGTCCGATCCAACGCGCCATCCACCACAACCGCGCCGCGTAGAGTCCGCCCACATCGTCGTAAGCCACGATGGTCGTGGCCCGTGTCACCCCACGACTTGCGAGAAACTCACCGAATGCCTGCGGCGGCGGCAAAGGATGGCGCCCGTTCTTCCCGTTCTTCACACCCGCGAGCGCCGTCTCGACTGAACAAAAGTGCGCGCCGGGAACGTGGCTTTCGCGGTAGAGCCGCTCACCTTTGCCGTGATCGATGAGATCGTGACGGCAATCGAAGATCACCCAGGCCGGATCGTTGAGGTGCGACGCAAGCTGCGCGGTGCTGACGAGCATAGTGGCGCCACGCTGGGCCAACCCACCCGCCGCGTGAATCCCAAAGTCAGGCTCCCCTCACTTAAACCGGAATCCCAGCGCAGCGAGTTCGTTCATGTTAAACGGCGCGCTCGCCAGCACTTCCTGTAATTTCTCAAACGCGGCGGCGTCCGTCGGCACATCGCACACCGCCATGCCGTCATCACTGTCGTGGATGTGCACCGCCCACGCGCTGTTCTCGTCGGCGGTGAGCTGCAGCGCGGAACCGTGCAAATAATTTCCTGGCACGCCCGGATGTGGCCCCGTTCCCGGCACCAGGAAAAGCGTATGAATCGGGTCGTGCGCCACGATTACCTGATCACCGACATGCTTCGCGCGATGGTGCCCCGCCTTGCCCGCCACCAAAGTGCGCAGGCTCTCCGCCCGCGCTCGGTGCGCCGCGGGCAGCGATTGGACATAGCGGCTGAAAATACTCGCGTTGGACTCCAAGGCCGACGCGTCAATCTTACCCGCGAGCAACGCATCGAGATTGTTCGCGTGAAACACCGGCAACGCCGCGAGCGTCCGCGTCGTGACATACCCGCCCTTGTGATCCGCGCTCGCATAAACCTGATGCGCCGCGACCAGCCGCCGCAGCGTGTCCATGTAAGTCGGCGTGGCGGGCACGGCGCCGACGGGGCTGTGATCGATGATGTCGAGGACGGTGTGGTCGAGATGGGCGTTGGGGTCTTGGGGCATGCGGACCACGATGACTCCGCCTCGCCGCGCAAGACGAGGTTCTTCTCAATCCCATTCGTTCCCGCCTAATCTTCGACGTGCTGTCGGTGCCGAAACGGCGTCTTGCCCTCGTTCTTGTTTTTCCAACCCGGCTTGCTTGCCAGCGCACTCGGCTTCCGCCGAGGCGGCACGCTCGCAACTTTTTCCGCCTTCAATTTCGCATAGCTGGCAAATCGCTCCGGCAACAACGCACCGCTGGCGAGCGCCGCGCGCACCGCACAGCCCGGCTCGTTCCCGTGCCCGCAATTCCCGAAACGGCACTGCGCCGCGAGCGCCGCGATGTCGGCAAACGCGCCCTCGACGCCGTCCTCGATTCCCCAGAGTTGCAGTTCACGCATGCCCGGCGTGTCGATCACGAGCGCGCCCGTGGGCGTTTGCACCAACTCGCGGCGCGTCGTCGTGTGCCTGCCCTTGCTGTCTTTTTCCCGCACCTCCGCCGTGGGCATCGCCTCGGGGTCGCGCGCGAGGGAATTGATCAGACTCGATTTACCCACGCCCGAGGAGCCGATGAACGCCAGCGTGCGACCCGGCAACGCGTAGATCGCCGTGAGTGCCTTCAGCCCCTTGCGCGTCTCCGTGCTGGTGATGAGCACGGGCACACCCGGCACGAGCACCTCGATCTCGCGCCGCACCGTCTCCGCGTCGGTGCAGACATCGGATTTGTTCAAAATAATCACCGCCTCAGCGCCGCTCTCTTTGGCGGCGACGAGAAACCGTTGGATGCGCTTCGGATTGAAATTCTGATCGAGCCCGCTCACCAAGAAAACCGTGTCGATGTTGGCCGCGACGATCTGCTCGATCTCCTCCGAACCCGAGGCGCGCCGGGAAAATTTTGTGCGCCGGGGCAGCACGACGTGAATATCGGCGCGCTGCTCACCCTCACGTCGCCGCACGCCCACCCAATCGCCCACCGCCGGAAACTGGTCCGCTTTCTTGGCGACATGAAAGAAACCGCCGCCGCACTCACCCAGCACTTCGCCAGCCAACGTGTGCACCGCGTAGAAATTGCGCCGCAGCTCGCACACCACGCGCGCGGGCTCCAACCCCGCCGCAGCGTGTGGGGCGAAAGCAAGGTCGAGGGCATCGTGCCAGCCGAGTTCGGCGAGAGTCATGCCCAGCACTAAGCAGAACCCTTCGGCCCGAAGCCAGCGCGCAGCGCGGATTTTCAAAAACGCAACGAATCTCCCGTTTCCCGCCTTGCTGCTTGAGCTTCCGCATTCGCCTTCATCCCTTTCGTGCATGCCTACCGCGACCCGCGAAGTCCGTCCCTGCCAGAAGCCCGGCCATGTGCTCAACGTTCACGCCGCCATCGAGCGCGTGCCTGAAGGTTGGAGCCTGCTCGCGCCCGGCGACGCCGCTCTCAGCCGACGCATCAAAGAAGACGGCCCCACCTGGACCATGATCGAACTCAAGGGCCGCAAGTGGTTCTCCCACGGCATCTGGGCGCCCGCTGATCGCATCGCGGCCCTGCGCAACGAACTCGCCGCTGAGCGCACCGGCCCCGCTTATCAACGCAAACTCACCGCCAGCCGCCAGCGCCCCGCCGTCGAACAGGCGGATTAC
>JACMRG010000250.1 GCA_014376585.1 Opitutaceae bacterium
GACGACCGCTACAAACTCTACAATCCCACCGTCAACACCCCCGACTGGCTCGGCGGCGCCCCCGCCACCACCACCGTCTCCGAAGGCGACGGCAAGACCCGCACCCAAGCCGTGTTCCTCCAAGAACTCTGGCAGCCCACGCCCGACATGAAGGTCACCCTCGGCGGCCGCTACGAAGAGTGGCGCGCCTACGACGGCTACAACGTCAACGGCGCCGTCACCATCCGCCAGCCCACCGTCTCCGCCGAAAAATTCTCCCCGAAATTCAGCCTCTCATGGTCTCCGTCCGCTCCGGCTCTCAGCTCTCAGCCCTCCGCTCTCAGCTCTTCCCCCGGTTGGACCGTCACCGCCTCCGTCGCCAAAGCCTACCGCTTCGCCACCGCCTCCGAGCTCTACCAACTCGTCACCACCGGCACCACCTTCACCTCGCCCAATCCCAATCTGAAGCCCGACGACGTCACCGCCGCCGAACTCAAAATCGAGCGCACCTTCGCCAATAGCCGCATCCGCCTCTCCTTCTTCGAAGACGACATCCACGACGCGATCATCGCCCAGTTCAACCCCCTCGTCCCCGGCTCGCCCACGCTCTACTCCTACGCGTCCAACGTGGATCACGTCCGCGCCCGCGGCGTCGAACTCGCCCTCGAGAGCCGCGACGTCCTCATCCGCGGCCTCGAATTTGCCGGCAGCGTCACCTACCTCGACGCCAAGACCCTCGCCCTCTCCGGCCGCGCCAGCGCCACCGCGGGCGCCGACGCCGCCATCGGCAAAAAACTTCCCAACATCCCCGACTGGCGCGCCACCGTCACCGCCACCTACCGCCCCGACCAACGCTGGGCCTTCACCCTCGCCGGCCGTTACAGCGACAAACTCTGGACCACCCTCGACAACACCGACGTCAATCCAAACACATGGCAGGGTTTCGCCCCGTTCTTCGTCGCCGACGCCCGCATCAACGCGCGCCTGAACCCACACTGGAACGCCAGCCTCGGCGTGGATAATTTTCTCAACCGGAAATATTTTCTCTTCCATCCCTTCCCCCAGCGCACCGCCGTCGCCACGCTTAAATACGCGTTCTGAGCCCTGCAAATTCCGACCTCTAGTCCCGACCGCCGGTCGGGCTCGCCCCTCCGCCTCCTTATGAAAACTTCATCACGCTTTCACTCCGTTCCCCTCCTCCTTCTCGCTCTCACGCTGCCCGCCGCCTGCTCCCGCCCCGAATCCAAAACCTCCGCCCCTCCCGCCTCCGGCGCTCCAACCGCCGCCGCCAGCCACGACATCCGCGGCGAAATCGTCTCCCTCGACCTCCCCCGCAAAGTCCTTCTCATTCACCACGAAGAAATCCCCGGCTACATGCCCGCGATGACGATGGAGTTCACCGCCGCCGGCATCGACCTATCCACCCTCCGCGACGGCCAGCGCATCACCGCGCGCATGGGTCTGCCCAGCGACGGCGTATTTCTCCTCACCGCCTTCCAAGTCCTCGCCTCGCCACCCGACCCGGTCGTCACCGCCGCCACCCTCGCCCTCCGTCAAGACACCTTCACCCGCGGCAAAAACGCCTACCGCGAAATCGGAGAAACCGCCCCCTCTTTCACCCTCTACAATCAAGATGGCCGCCCCACGCCGTTCGATCACTTCCGCGGCAAACGCGTCGTCCTTAATTTTATTTTCACCCGCTGCCCCGTGGCGACCATGTGCCCCGCCTCCACTGCAAAGATGATGTCCCTGCAGGCCGCCGCAAAAAAAGCCGGCGTCGAAAACCTCGAACTCGTTTCCATCTCGTTCGACTCCGCGTTCGACACGCCCCCGGTCCTCAAGGCCTACGCCGACGCCCGCGGCATCGACACGGCCCACTGGTCCTTCCTCACCGGCCCCGAAACCGCCATCCGCGATCTCCTCGCCCAGTTCGGCGTCATCGCCGAACCCGGTGAAAACGTCTTCAAACACTCCCTCGCCACCCTCCTCATCGGCGCCGACGGCAAAATCCTCCACCGCGCCGACGGCTCCGCCTGGACCGCCGACGACTTTCTCAAGCGCCTTTAAAAAAAAATTCCTGCCCCGCCCCAACCGCCTCCTCTTCGTCGCCCTCGCGCTCGTCTCGGGATTTCCCTTACATTCGGCCGACGCCCCCGCGTCTAATCCCCGCACGGCCACCTCGGCGCCGAACTCACCCTCCGCACCTCCTTCCAATCGCAGTCATCGACACTGAGAACACGGAGGGCCAAACCGGGCACACCGAACCCCCTTCCGCGCCTCACCCGGCTACATCGCGCCGCAACCCTAGTTTTTCGCCCTTTCCGTTTCTTCTCTATGCGTCCGTGTCTTTGTGGTTCATCCCTTTCTCCCGTGAATTTATCCGTATCCCTCCGCGCGATCCGCATCCCGAAATCCCCCGCCATGCACCTCCGCGCTCTCGCCTTCCTCCTCACCTTCGCCGCCCTCGCCCCCGCCATTCGCGCGCAACCTTCGGCGCTCAACCCCTCGCCCCCCCTATCCCCCACC
>JACMRG010000251.1 GCA_014376585.1 Opitutaceae bacterium
CCCCCCCCCCCCCCCCCCACCCCCCCCCCGCCGGCCGGGCCCCGGCCCCCCCCGGTGGCCCCCGCCCCCGTCACCGGCCGCCCGTTCTCCAACGCCATGGGCCTCGGCCTTGATGCCGAGGTCAGTCGCCGTTTCAACCACCTCACGACCCGCGGCCTCCCCGCCTATGCGCGCACCGCCTTCGCCGCCTTCGCCGCCCGCAAGAGCGAACACTGCACCATCACGGTCAACGGCCGCCGCGAATCCATCGAGATCATGTTGATCGCCGTCGCCAACTCGGACCAATACGGCAACCGCGCCTTCATCGCGCCCGGCGCCCGCGTCGATGACGGCCAACTCGATCTCATTGCCATCCGTCCCGTCGGCCTCCTCGGCGCCGTCGCCCTCGGGGCCCGTCTTTTTCACGGCTCCATCGACCGCAGTCCCGTCGTCCGCCGCCTCCGCGCCGCGCGCTTCACCATCGAACGCCCCGCCCCCGGCCTCGTCCACACCGATGGCGAGACCCACCCCACCGGCACGACCGTGGAAGTCACAGTTCACCCGCGCAGCCTGCGCATCGTCGTCCCCGTCACCTCCCGCGCCCTCGCCTTTGCCGACGAACCCGCTCCCGCCGGCTTCGCCCTCCAACTCCCGTGACCGCCGCGCACTTGTAACGTATTATGTTACAAACCCTCGGCCGCCGCTTTTTTTCAAACGCCATTTCCCCCACCCGTCATTACATGAAAAAGCTCCGCGTCCGCACGGTCATTCTCTCCGACATCCACCTCGGCACCGCCGAGAGCAAGGCCGCCGAGGTGAACCATTTCCTGCGCCACGTCCGCTGCGAGAAACTCATCCTCAACGGTGACATTATCGACAGCTGGGCCCTCCAGCGCGGTGGCAGTTGGACCAAAACCCACACGCGTTTCATCCGCATCATCCTGAAAAAACTGGAGAAGAAAGACACGCAGGTCGTTTACCTCCGCGGCAACCACGACGACGTGCTCGCGCGTTTTCTCCCCCTCGATTTCGAAAATCTCACCATCGTCGAGGACCACGTCCACGAAAGCCCCCGCGGCCGCTACCTCGTGCTCCATGGCGACGTCTTCGACACCGTCACGAAAAATTTCGTCTGGCTCGCCCACCTCGGCGACTGGGGCTACCGCGCGCTGTTAAAACTCAACCGCGCCTACAACGCCTGGCGTGCCTGGCGCGGCCTCGAATACTGGTCGCTCAGCAAGGCGATCAAAGCCCGCGTTAAATCCGCCGTCAGCCACGTCTCCAACTTCGAGGACCACATCGCCGCCCTCGCCAAATCCCGCGGCTGTATCGGCGTCATGTGCGGCCACATTCACGCCGCCGCCGACAAACGCTACGGCGACATCCACTACCTCAACAGCGGCGACTGGGTCGAGTCGCTCACCGCCATCGTCGAGCACCACGACGGCCGTTTCGAGCTGCTCCATTACACCGATTTCCTGCGCGAGTATCCCCTGCCTGCTCAAGAACCCGCCACCGAGGAGCCCACCGAGTCCGACCTCATCCTCGCCTGAAAGTAGCGCCGGCTTCCGGCCGGATCCGAAAGTAGCAAGGGCGTCCCGCCCTTGATTTCGCCAGTGGCCGCAGCATTCCGCCTCATTTCCGCCAGCTCGCCCACCGTCCCACGGACGCGCATTTTCCTTCACCGCTACTTCCGCCCGCCCTCCAGTTTCGCCAGTTCCTCATGCACCACCGCGAGCGTCCGTTCCACGGCCCCGGCGTTATTCGCATGCCACGCCAACGCCGCCGCCGCCAACGCTTCGCGCCTGCCCGCGTCGCGCAACAGCGCGGCCGCCGTCGTCGCCAGGTCGTCCGCACTCCCGATCCGCACCGCCGCGTGCTGCTCGATTAATTCGCCTGCGATCGCGCGAAAATTACTCATCCCCGGCCCGATGATGAGCGCCCGCCCCAGCGCCGCCGCCTCCAGCGGC
>JACMRG010000252.1 GCA_014376585.1 Opitutaceae bacterium
CGGCCGAGGCGGTCTTGAGAAAATCGCGACGCGACCAAAGATCGGGATTGGCCCGGCGGTAAGCGTGCTGCGCGGTGAGGCGGTGGAGATTCATGTCGGGCGCGTGGAGATATAAAAAGCGGCTCAGTTGATCAGTTGAAATTCGGGCAACATCGTCAGCGCCCAGAGCAAGTCCTGCACGCCCTCGGATTTCACGGGCATACCTACGAGGCCCGCGGCCGCGGACTGCTCCGCCTTCGTCGGCGGGCGGCTCAGCGCGCTGTGATAGAGCGATGCCACCAGCGTCGTGGCATCGGCGGGGGTATCGGCGACCAGTTTGTCGGCGCCTTTCTTCAGGAGGCCGGCGAGCGTCGCGCCGTTGGTCAACTCCAGCGCCTGCAACGTCGTGGCCGTGGCTTGCCGCACGGTCATCACCTGCTCGCGGTTCGGACGACCCAGCGCGGCCATCAGTGGATCGGCCGACACCAACGAGGCCCGGGCGACCGGCGACGTCTCCGGATGCGATGCCGCGAGTTCGAGAAAACTCCGGCCGAGCCGCCATGGCGCGAGCTCCACGCCGCCCAGTTCCATCACGTCGCCCATCTCGGAACGCCACGTTTCGTCCGAGACAAAATCCATCACCTGATCCGGCGCCCGCACGCGCGCATAGAGGATCAGGCCGGCCGGGTTATCCGTCTCGGGCGGAAATTCCAACTGCGGCGCCTTCGGGTCAAAGGGCAGCGCCACCCCGTCCGACCCCAGCTTCACGGGCGGAATGGGCGTGGCCCCGTCGGGCGTAAGGTTCACGGCGGTCACGCTGATCGTGTTTTCACCCTGCTTGAGGTGCGCCCTCAAGTCGTAGAAGTCAGGACCTGCGCTGGAGCGCCGCGACGACGAGCCGACCGATTTCCCGTTGATGGAAACGTTGTAACTGTTGTCCGCCGCGATGGTGAGGAACGCCTCGGTGGGTTTTTCCGCGAGCGTGACCACGCGTTTGAAGACCATCGCCGCCGGTTTCGTTTTCACCTGCGCATCGGGCGTCGTCCAAATCCACCTAGGCTCCAGCGGAAGCGCTTCCTCTGCACCGCGCCTGAGCGCGACATCGCGGTTCAGCTTCGCATCTGCCTTCGGATAACTCGATCCACTGAGCGACATGATCGCGTCGGAGAATTGCTCGGCGCTCAGACGGCGCACCGCTGGACCGCGGAAAACGTAATGCTCCTCGCTCTCGGCCACGTTCACCGCGGGCAGCTGGTAGGCGCGCGACGTGAGGATGCGGGCCATGGTGCGCTTGAGATCGTAGCCGTTCGCCACGAGGTCCTCGGCGAGCCAATCCATCAGCTCCGGCGACCACGCGGGTTTGTCCATCTCGTCCACGGGCTCGACGAGACCGTAACCCATGAAGCGCTGCCAAAGCCGATTGACGATGGTGCGCGGCAGGCGGCCATTTTTGCGGCCGGTGATCACATCGGCGAGCTGCCGCTTCCGCGTCGCGGGATCGGCCTTGGTGTCGATCAGGCCCAGCTCTTCGTAGAGGAACTTCACCTGCCCGATATGGCCCGTCGGCTTGTCGCACTCGGCGATTTCAAGCGGGCCGTCCGAATAAATGCTCGCGAGGCCGTAGGAGTCTTTAAGCGTGTATTCGTTGATGAAACTATCGTGGCACGACGCGCACTTGAGATTTACCCCGAGGAAGACCTGCGCCACACCCTGCGCCGCCTGCATCGGCGGCACCATGCTGGCGTTGACCGCGCCGCGCCAAAGAATGCCCTTCGCAAAGCCCTCCGCCTCGGCCCCGGGATTGATCAGCTGCGCGACAAATTGATCGTAAGGCATATTTCGCGCGAGCGCCGTGTAGAGCCACGGCGTGATCACCTTGCGGCCACCGTCGATGTAGCCGGTGCCCTTGTAGTCATTTCGGAGCATGTCGTTCCAAAACGTCAGCCAGTGCTCCGTGTAATTTTGATTCGCACCGAGCAGCCGCTCGACCAGCCGCGTGCGTTTGCCGGGCGTCTTATCGGCCACAAACGCCGCAAGCTCAGCCGGCGGCGGCAGCAGGCCGATCGTATCGAGCCACACTCGCCGCGCATAGGTGCGATCATCGACGGACTTCGGCCACGACCCGCGGCTCTTTTTGAAAATCGCATCCACGAACCCATCGATGGGATTCGGGAATTTCTTCGCCACGGGCAGTCCGGCCAGCTCTCGCGGGCGCAGGTTGGCCGGCTCGTGTTTGAAAAAATTAATCTCCTTCGGCCATTTCATGCCCTGATCGATCCACGCGCGAAAGACCGCCACCTGGGCCGGCGTCAGTTTTTTCCCCTTTTTCGGCATGATCGTCTCCGGATCCAGCCCCGAGATCATCTCGATCACCGAACTCTGCACGCTCTTCCCCGGCACGACCGGCACCCCGTTTTCGCCGCCGTCGAGAAAATCTTCCCGCGTCTCCAGGCTGAATCCGCCCTTGTTCTTCCCGCGCGCATGACACTGCACGCAACTCGCTTCGAAGATCGGCTGGATATCCTTCTCGAAATTCACCCGCGCCTTCGCCGCGGCCGGCAACTGCGCGAGCTTCTCCGGCGGCAGCGCCGCCTGAGCCGGGTTGAAAATTGTCGTGAGCGACAGCCCAAAAACCAAGATTAGGGCACCGCGGGGCAGATGAAGGGGAAATATCTGATTCACTAGGGTAAAAGTGACGCACGTTGCTCGACGGATACGAAAAGAACAAGGCCGCCGACATATTTACACCTCATCTTTTCAACGCCCATCCTTACGTCCCCATAAACTTCGCTGTCCATTACAACCTTGTTCTCGTCTTCAACTGTGATGTCGCTTGCGGGGCACCCCTCGACGGATTTGCTGTCCGCAGCTTCTTCAACTTCACATTGCACCTATGAGCGCTGGAAAAATCATCCTAATCGTATTCGGCGCCCTCGTCGCCCTCGCCCTTGTCATCGGCCTCTGGGTCGCGGGCATTTTCAACAATCTCGTCACCCTCAAGCAGGGCACCGACGCCGCGTGGGCGCAGGTGGAAAACGTTTACCAACGCCGCGCCGATCTCGTCCCCAATCTCGTCAACACCGTCTCCGGCGCCGCCAACTTCGAGAAGTCCACGCTCGCCGAAGTCGTCGCCGCCCGCGCCTCCGTGGGCCAGGTGAAGCTCTCCGCCAACGGCGCGCCGACCGATCCCGCGCAATTTGCCGCCTTCGAAAAAGCCCAGGGTCAGCTCGGCTCCGCGCTCTCCCGCCTCCTCGTCGTCTCTGAGCGTTATCCCGATCTGAAAGCCACCGCCGGCTTCCGCGATCTTCAGGCGCAGCTCGAGGGCACCGAGAACCGCATCGCCGTCGAGCGCGGTCGTTTTAACGAAGCCGTGCAGGGCTACAACGTCGCGATCAAGCGCTTCCCCGCCGTGATCCTCGCCGGCATGTTTGGCCACAGCGCCCGCCCCTATTTCACCGCCACCGCCGGCTCCGACAAACCGCCCGTCGTCAACTTCGACTTCGGCCAAAAGTCCGCCGCGCCGGCTAAACCGTGATCGCGCCGCCGTCCACGTGATGCGCCGGTTCGCCGCTCTCTGGTTACTCCTTGGCCTGGTCTTGGGCGGCGCACGCGCGGCCGAGGTCATCCCGCCCGCCCCGCGAGATCATTTCAACGACTACGCAGGCGTCGTTCGCGCCGACACCGCGCGCCAGCTCAACGCCGAGTTGACTCAGTTCGAGCGCGACACGTCCAACCAGCTCATCGTCGCGATTTTTCCGCGCATGCAGTCGGATTCTTCCATCGAGGACTACACGGCGCGAGTGAAGCAGGCTTGGCGCGTCGGCCTCAAGGACAAGGACAACGGTGCGGTTCTCTTCATCTTCAGCCAGGACCGGAAGCTCTACGTCCAAGTCGGCTACGGCCTCGAAGGCGCGCTGCCCGACGCCCTCTGCAAGCAGATCATCGAAAACGAAATCACGCCGCGCTTCCGCCAGGGCGATTTCGACGGAGGAGTGAGCGCCGGCACCCGCGCCCTCATGGCCGCCGCCCGCGGCGAATACAAAGGCACCGGCCGCACCGTGGCCGACCGCACCCGCCGCAGCTCCGGCTCAGGCGGCGTTTTTGGCCTCGTTGTAGCGATGATCATCGGCTCCCTCGTGCTCAGCCGCTTCTCGCGGCGCAACGCCATCTACAGCCGCCGCGGCCACAGCTCGCCATGGATTTCCACCGGCGGATGGGGTGGTGGCGGAGGGGGCTGGGGCGGCGGCGGCGGCTCCTCCGGCGGTGGTGGCGGCAGCTTTTCCGGCGGTGGCGGCGGCGGCGGCGGTGGTGGCGCGGGCGGGAGTTGGTAACATCATGGGCATTTTTTCCTCCACCCCCCAGATCCACCACGCCGCCGTCGTCGCCGC
>JACMRG010000253.1 GCA_014376585.1 Opitutaceae bacterium
AAAACAGGATACGCGGAAAAGCTCGGCGTTCTTCAGGTCAATGATGCGCTGATAGTCGGCGAGGGTGATATTGAGCGAGCCGCGGCGCATGGTCTGCACGATCTCACCGGCGCAGACGCGGCGGGTGGACTCGGAAACGGCGGCGCAAATTTCGGTCGTGGGAAATTGCGTGGCGAGATGGAGCGCGTGGGCGAAAAGCGCATCTCCGAGGAGCACGGCCGCGACGGGACCAAATTCACGCGCAGCCGTGCGGCGGCTGCGGCGCACATCGGCTTCGTCCATGATATCGTCGTGCACGAGCGTCGCGAGGTGGACGAGTTCCACCACGGCGGCGACGCGCACAAGGTCGGGCGTGATCACCCCGGGACCGCGCCAGCCACTGAGAAAAACGAGCGCCGGACGGATGCGTTTGCCCGAGGTATCGAGGCAGTAGTCCGCCATCGAACGGATCTCGGGCTCAAACGAGGCCAACTGCCCGCGCAGGAAACGGTCGAGCTCAACCATATGCGGCGCGAGATGCGCGAAGACGCCGGCAAAGGCGGGCTTGGCGGTGGGCTCGGGCGTGGCTACGCTATTCATGACGGTCTAAAACACTTAGGTGTGAAATCTAAAATAACCAATCAATAGCGACGACATAAGCCAATGAACCATCCTCTGCTGCTGATCCTGATGACCGGAGTTGGCCTTTACTGCGCGCGGCTGTGGCGCGGGGATATGCGCGCGCGCCCGGGCAAGCCCGGAGCGATGCCAGGGGCCGAGCCGGCGACGCCGCGCGCGATCGGGATCGCGGTGACCGGCGCGCTGGTGATCCTGGGGCTGGAGACGTGGGGCGAGACCGTGCTGGGACTGGCGGCGGAGCAGTCGCGGATGACGGCGCTTTTCGCGGTTTATTCCGTGGTGGCGGCCCCCGTGATCGAGGAGATTATTTTCCGCGGGTTTTTCGTGGTGGAGAGCCGGAGGCGGGCGCTGGTATGGGCGGGAGCGGCCGGTGCTTCGGTGCTGTTTGCCGCGCTGCATCCGTTTCTCTGGCGTTGGGACGAGGCGGGTTTCGCGTGGACGCCGAATGCCAAGGGCGCGTTCAGCACGGGCGTGGTCTTCGCGACGTCGCTCTGGCTTTACGCAGCGCGGCTGGGGCGGTGGAACCCACGCGGTTCACTGCTGCCGTGTTTCGCCGCCCACGCGGCGAAGAATCTGGGCGTGGTCGCGATCAAGGCGTGGCTGGGCTTCCTCGACGCGGCTTGACCGAGTCGCCGGAGAGGGCGGGAGCAACGTCGCGGCCTTCTACTGGAGCTGGGCCCATTGGCCGCGTTTAAGCGTGCGGGTGACGGGCGTGCCAGGCGGGAGCTTACGGGGGTCTAGGAAGTTGGTGTCGAAATACCAGTTGCGGGTCGGCGCATTGTAATAGGCCCCGGTGGTCTGCCAGCGCGCGGTCGCCCGGCGGCTCTGATACAGGTTAATAATAGAGCCGTAATAAGTGAGGCGCCGGCCGCTCCAATTCTCGAGGAGGCGAATATAGTTCTCCACGCCGCCGCTGTAAGCCGTGCCATCCGATGCGACGATGCCCGAAATCAAAGCGGTGTTGACGGTGGTGTTGACGGGGGTGCGGGAACTGAGGGACGCGACGGTGTCGTAATTGCCGGAGATCCAATTGGCGGAAACCGAGGTTACGGCGTCGGCAATGACGGAAGAGGGCTGCACGGTGTAGCCGGCGACGTAGTTGTTGGCGGCGAGGTTGCTGCCGCTGTCGCTGGGCGGGACGCCGCCGGTGTTGAAGTCGCCGACGATGTAAGCCGGATTGGCCGTCGCGACGGTGAGGCCGGCGGCGGGGCTGGAGGCCTGGGTGCCGTCGGGGAGGCTGGTGCCGTTGAGCAGCCGCACGCCGGCGCGGTGGCTGGTGGTGTCGGTGATATCAGCGACGTAGAGGACGCCGTTCCAAAAATCTTTGCCGCGCAGGATGACGGGGATCGGCTGGTTGCGGAGCGCCGCGGGCACCGAAGCATTGTTGGGCCAAGTGGCGGTGGCAGGGATGTTCTGAGGTAAACCGCCGGCGTTGTAGCCGGCGGTGATTTTGGCCACATCAATATCGGTGGTGGCGAGCGTGGCGGCTTCGCGGTAGTCGTTCATGCCGCCCACGGACAGCATCGTGCCGAGGTAGGTGGCGAGCGGATCGGTGGCGGGGATCACGGTGCCGTCGCGGGTGGCGTAAAGGCGGGTGTTGGCGAGCACGGTCCAGCCGCTGTCGGCCGTGGCTGCGGCGGCCGTGGTGTTGGCGAGAACTTTCAGGCCGGCCTTGGTGTAGAAACGATCGGTGGCGTTTGGATCGGAGCGCACGAAATCGGGGATCTCGATCATCTCACGCGGGCCGTCATTGTTGATGTTGGTGTCGGTGGTATCGGCCTCGAGCGTGCCGGGCGGTTCTTCGCGGCTGGTCACAACCGGGGTGCCTTTGTTGTAGGTGATGGTGTTGCCCGGGCTGCCAGGTCCGCGGGGGTCCAGCGGGCTGTATTGGTTGGAGAGGCCGTTCACGTCGCTCACGTAATCGCTAAACGTAATGGAGGCGGTGGTGCCGGTGTAGATGGTGCCGTTGGAGTGGACGCGGCCGTTGACGATGAAGTTGGCGCCGGGGAACAGCTCCATGTCGCTGTTGTAGAAAATGGCGTATTGGAACAGCGGGGTGATGACGTAGGACCATTCGCGCTGGAACTGCACGCGCACCGGAGCCTGCCCCGGCAGGGCGCGCGTGAATTCGGCCAGGGAGAGAAACTTGTAGGCGCCCTGCGTGGAATTGAAGGTGGAGTGGGCTGCGACCGCGGCGCCGTCCTCCATCGGGACGGTGAGATACGCCTGCCAAGTGTAGCCTTGAGCGGCGGTGAAGACCGTGGTGGGGGCCGTGGCGAGGTTCGTGACGGTGGTCGTCTGGCTGAGCGTGGGGAGGTTTGCGCTGTCCCGACTCACCAGGGTGTTCAGCGCGAGTAAGGCCTGCTCGAGCGCGTATTCCCCAGCATAGGTGGCATTGAGGCGGGTGCTGCTACGCTGCTCAAGCCGGGCGGTGCGGGTGGTGTAGGAGAACACGGCGGCCATCGTAGTCCCCATCACGACGGCAACAATGAGCGCGATGAGCAGCGCGCTACCGCGCCGGGAGGAAGCTTGGCCCCGGTGCGGACCCGGGTGGTAGCGGGAGGATTTCATGGGAGGAGCGGGTCGGTGCGGGTGAAAGCGGTCGTCTGCACGCCCTGCACGGTGCGCCCGGCGGCGGTGCCGGTGGGCAGCTGTTGCAAGTTCAACGTGAGATACCGACCGGAGATGACGAACGGAACGGTGCGCGCGCTGGCGGTGTTCGAGGGCACGGAGAGCGGGGCCGGATCGATATCGCGGGCGAGGACAAAGAATTTCGTGAGGTCGCGGCTGTCGGGGTAGCACCGCAGATCGCCGCCGGACCGGACCTCGAAGAGCAAACGGCGGCCAGCGGTGGCGGGGATTTTGGTGCCGTCGGGCACATCGACGCCGAGATTGGCGGTGAGCGTGAGGGTCTTGTTGCCGGAGTTGTTACTGATGTTGTTGATCACGCCAGTGGTGGTCTGGCCGTAAACCGTGGAAGGGATCGTGAGCGTGTCGCCCGAGGCGAAGAGGTCATTCAGATCGACGACTGGCAGGGTGCTGGAATCTTTGAAATAGATGCTGACATCGGCCGAGGCCAGCGCACCGGCCGGTCGCGCAGTGGAGCGGAAAATCGACGCCACGACCGCGACCGGCGTGACGTTGGACAGGTGCAGCATCCTTTGGTTGGATTTGCTTCCCCGGACGTTGTGCACGCTGTCGATCCACGTCGTGCCGAGCACGGTCGCGTAGCCCAGATTGGCGGGTGCCACCAAGAGTTGCAGACCGCCGGTGGAAACGACCGGCGTCTGCGGGGCACTGCGCATCACCTGCGTAATATAATCGGTGGCGTAGCGCAGTTCCGTGGCGCCCTTAAGCATTTTCTCGCTATGGACGGCGCGTTTCAGCACGGAGAGAAACGCGACCATCGTGATGCCCATTGCCAGCAGCAGGATCGTCATCGCCACCATGATCTCCATGAGCGTGTAGGCGCTTCGGCTCCGGTCGGGGCGGGGAAAGGCTGGTGGATGAATCGGGCGCATGGCGGGCGGAGGGCTATTGCGTCCTAAATAAAGGCGTCGCGATGAGGCTTGTCCGGCTTTGCCAAGTCCACTGCACCTCGACCCGCAGCGTGCGCGAGGTGGCGGTGGACGCGGTCTCGACGACCCGCCGGGTGAAGGCGACCCGACCGCCGTTGCCCGTGGCCGGATAGGTAAACCGCGGCGCGCTGCCCGGCAGGAAACTGGTCTTGAGACAACCGATGATTTCCTGATCGGTGGAGGCGGCAAAGACGGCGAACGTGCCGGAGGCCAGGCGCTCGGCGCCAC
>JACMRG010000254.1 GCA_014376585.1 Opitutaceae bacterium
ACGGGTGGGGTGAGCCGCGCGAGGACTGACGCCGGGCTCTCGGCGGGCCCAGCGGTCCCCCCGCCCCACCTTGGGCTGGTTTCAGAAATTCACGGTCGCGCTGAGGCGGTAGGTGCGGCCGACCTGCCAAGTGGCGCCGTAGAATTTGTCGTCGTTGGCGACGTTGGAGGTGTTGAGTTGGAAGTTCGTGTTGTAGCGGCCGAATTTTTTCCGGTAGCCGACGTTGAAATCGTAGAGGTAGTGCGCGGGGACGGGGAAGCGGGTGATGGTGGCGTCGCCAGTGGCGGTGCTGACCGAGATGATCTCGGCCTCGCGGGCGCCGAGGTATTTGGCGCCGACCATGGCCCAGGCGTTTTTCAGGAAGCCCTGGTTGAACTCGTAGCGGACGAAACCGGTGCCGGAATACTTGGCGATGTCGGTAGGCGGGCGGCCGAGGTAGCGGCTGGAGGAGCCGCCGGCGGTGACGAAGCGTTGCTGGGCGCCGAGGCGGGTGGGATCGGGATTGGCGGGGGTGGCGAAGGGCTCGATCTGCACGACCTTCACGTCGTTTTGGGAAAAACCCAGGTTGATGCGGAGATTGCGGAGCGGGATGTAGTCCAATTTCACGTCGTAGCCCTTGGAGTCGGTGCCGGTATTCACGAAGGAACCGAAGCCGGAGCCGTTGGTGGTGCCGGTGGGGGCGACGAGGAGGTTTTGGATGGCGGCGCCGTAATTCACGGGGCGGTCGCGGTCCTGCATCGAGAAGGCGACGAGGTTGAGGAGGAGCTTGTTGGCGAGCAGGTCTAACTTGACGCCGGCCTCGCCGTTTTTGACGCGCGCGGCGGTAAGGGCTCTGCCGTTGCCGTCGTAGCCGGAGTAGGCGGGGCCGGGGTCGAGGGCGCTCATGGTATTGGCGTAAACGCGAATCCAGTCGTTGATCAGCCAGATGACGGTGGCGCTGGGGGCGGTGTTGCGGACGGGTTCGGGGCGGCGCACGCCGTTGAGGGAGGAGCCGCTGCCGGCGGGAGCGACGGTGTTCCAGAGGTAGTCGCCGTTGACGGCGTAAACATTACCGCCGCGATCGTTGCGGGTGTCGAAAAAGCCGACAATGGTCTGGAGGCGGTCTTTGAAGAAGCTGCTCTGGAGGTTGGCGTAGAGATTCCGGTCCCAGAAGAGCGAGGTGAGGTAGGAGGATTTGGCACCGAGCTGGGATTCGGGGCCCTGGGGATATTGGTTGATGGCGGCGTAGTCCCAGCGCTTGACGGAGGCGTAGTCGCGCGGGTCGCGGAAGCGGGAGAGGATGGCCTCGGCGGAAACGTTTTCCCAAGCGAGGGTGGCAGGGTCATTGGGGGAGCCGGTGTTGCCGTAGAAGAAGTTTCGGTTGGGCGCGTTATTGCCGGAGCGGAGGGGGCCGTAGCTGACGCCAGTGACGAGCCGGTGCTGCACGGGGCCGGTCTTGAAGGCGTAGTAGAGTTCGGATTTCCAAGTGGGGCGGACCGTGCGGGCGGCGTTGGTGATGTTGTTGGGGCGGATGTCGAGGATCTGGGGCTGGGCGATGCCAGCGGAGGGGCGGAGGAGGGCGAGGAAGCGTGGGTCGGTGCGGATCTTAAACGGGATGGAAGCGTCGTTGGCGTTGCGGAGGGAGACGTTGAAGGAGCGTTCGCGGACATTGATGTCTTCGGCGCTGTAGCCGCCCCACCACTGGAGATTGTCGGTGAAGCGGTGGTCGATACGGTAGGTGTTAATGTAGGAGCGCTCCTTGCGGAAGGTGTCGGGGCCGTCGAAGCGGAAATCGCGCTGGCTGGGCGTGGTGAGGACGCGGTTGGTGCCGGGCCGGCCGGCGATGAAGGAGCCGTAGGGGTTGCCGGCGGGGTCGAGGGTATTGTCGGTGAGGAAGAAGCCGCGGATGTTGTCGCGGGTGTTGAAGCGCGACTCGACGCTGGCGAGGACGGTGGTCTTGGGGCCGAGTTTCACGGTGAGAGTGGGGTTCATCACGAAGGTATCGGACTGGAAATAGAGCGCTGAGCTTTTGGTCGTTTGGTAAGACATCGGCAGCGCCACGCCGAAGCGGTTGTCGGGGCCGAAGGGCGTGGAGAGGAGGAGTTCGGCGCGACGGAAACCGTAAGAGCCGACGGTGGTGCCGAGGCGGGCGACGGGGCGGCTGCCGGCGGTGACGCTGGAGGAATTAACGACGCCGCCGGTGCCGCCCTGGCCGTAGAGCGCGCCGCCGGGGCCCTTGATGATATCGACGCGACTACTGGTGATTGGGTCGATGGGCACGAAGCGGCGGAAGCCATCCTTGTTCTGGGCGGCGGCGATGCCGCGGATGAGCAGGGTGTTGTTCTCGGGGTTGTCGCGGGAGCCGCCGACGCCGCCGGCGGCGGTGTCGAGCTGGATGCCGGAAACGTATTCGAGGGCGTCGCGGATATCGAGGGCGCCGATGTCGCGCATGAAGGCGGGCGTGAGGACCTCGATGTCCATGGGAAGGTCTTTGATCGGGGTGTTGTAGCGGGTGCCGGAGGTGGTGTTGGCGGCGCGGTATTCGTCGTCGTTCTCGGCGGTGACCTGGAAGACGTTGAGTTTGACGATTTCTTTTTCCTTTTCGGCGGGGGCGGCGGCGGGCAGCGGGGCGGTGGGGACCAGCTGGGCACGGGCGACCGAGGCGATGAAGACGAGGGCGAGCAGGCGGATGACGAGGGGGTGTTTCATACGGTGGGGAGGATTGGGCGCGGGCGCGTGGAAACGCGGTCCGGGCGGGATTTTGCGGGGTGGAACGCCTAACACGGGGCTTGCATGCTCCGCGAGGGCTTTGATGTTTTAACCGTAAAGTGAAAACACCCGCGCCCATCTCCATGAAGCACGTCGCGCAGGCGGCGGGCGTGTCCGTGATGACCGTTTCGCTCGCGTTACGGCGGGCGCCGAGCATCCCTGCGGCCACGCGGGAGCGGGTGCTGGCGGAGGCGGAGCGGCTGGGCTACCGGCGGAATCCGCTGGTCTCGGCGTTGATGGCCGGCCTGCGCGGCCGGAACCAAGGCGGGCGGGAGGCGCACGTGCTCGCCTACGCGGAAAGTTTCCCGGCGAACGCGACCCGGCAACAGACGGAGTCGCTCCGGCGTTTTCGCGCCGGGGCGACGGCGTGCGCGGCCCGGCACGGTTACCGGTTGGAATTGTTCCCGCTGGGCGGGAGCGGCCTGAGCGAGGCGCGTTTGGAACGGGTGATGGAGGCCCGGGGCATCCGCGGGGTGGTGTTTGCGCCGGTGCCGCGGCCGGGAACGCCTATGAAACAGACGTGGGCGAACCATGCGGTGGCGGCGCTGGGATTTTCCATCGCCGCGCCGGCGCTGCACCGCGCGGTGAACCACCAGATCCACTCGATCCGGCTCGCGTTGAAATCGCTACTCGCGCTCGGTTACCTCAGGATCGGGCTGGTGATCAGCCGGGCGCACGACGAGCGGGTGGATCACCACTGGCTCTCATCGGTGTTGCTCACCCAATATGAGCACCGTGATACCGGCGCGAGTTTTCCGCTCTTGTTTGAGGACAGGGTCCGGCCGCAGGCGTTGGCGGTCTGGCTGAAGCGGGAGCGGCCGGAGGTGGTGCTCACCACTGAGCCCCAGATCGCGCCGCTGATGCGGCGGGCGCGGGCGGCGGACGGATCGGGGTTTGGTTTTGCGCATCTGGATCTCACCCCGGACCTGCGGGACTGCAGCGGAATCGACCAGAATAACGAGCGCGTGGGGGCGGCCGGCGTGGATCTCGTCGTCGAGCAGCTTCATGGCAACGACTTCGGCCTGCCGGAGAATCCGAAGACCGTGCTGATCGAGGGGCGCTGGGTGCCTGGCGCGACGGCGCCCGGCCCGGGTGCGGCGGGCAGACGCCGTTGATCCGCACTGCGCGCTTTTCTTTTGCGCGGGGGCGCGGCAACGTCGCGGGTTTATGGCGAACGCGAGCGGCGCCCCGGGCCCGCAACTTACCCTGCAGGATTTCAAGGCGGAGACGATCCGCGGCACGACCGGTTATTTCCGCGTCGGGCAGACGTCGGAGGGCACGTGGTGGTTCATCGATCCGGCGGAGGAGGTGTTTTTCAGCCGCGGGGTGAACGGGGTGAGTCGGACCGGCGCGACCGGGGTGGCGGCCGGTCGCGCGGCGAAACCGGGGGCGTATGCGGCGGCGGTGGACGCGCTGCACGGGACGCACGAGCCCCAGGTTTTTGTGGAGACGGTGCTGGTGCGGCTCAACGCCTGGCGTTGCAACACGCTCGGCGCGTGGACCACGCCGGAATTTTTTGACCGGGGCACGGCGTTTTTGGAGATGCTGGATTTCCGGGGCGCGGCGCCGGTGACGACCATCAAGCTCGCGGGGGCGAACGTGCCGGATGTGTTCGATCCGCGCTGGGCCGATGCGTGCGAACGGCGAGCGGAAGAGCGGTGCGGACCACGGGCGTTGAGCCGCGACCTGATCGGATATTTTACGGACAACGAGCCGGGTTGGGCGCAGCCGAGCGCCGAGGCGGGAATCATGGACGGCGAGGCGGGGCGCGTGGAGCGGCCGTCGCTGTTGCAGATTTGTCTGAGCCTGGAGCCGGGTTTCCCGGCGTATCACGCGGCGTGGGAATTCACGCTGGCGGCGCATGGCGGCGAGCTGGCGACGCTGGCGCGGGCGTGGGGCGCGGCCTTGCCCAACAAGGAGGCGTTGCGGCAGCTCACGCTCGCGGACACGGCGTTGTTGAGCGCGGGTTATCTGCGCGATCAAGAGCGGTTCACGCGGGAATTCGCCCGGCGGTATTTTGCGGTGACGGCGGCGGCGATCCGGCGGCACGACCCGAATCATCTCATCCTCGGATGCCGTTTTGGCGGCGAGCCGGAGGCGGCGATCCTCGCGGAGTGCGTGGCGCCGAACGTCGATGTGCTCTCGCTCAATCCCGACTACGACGCGCCTTTGGAGGGCGTGGAGACGTGTCACCGCGCGCACGGGATGCCGGTGTTGTTGGGCGAGTTTGGCTGGGCGGGCGAGGCGTTCACGAAACGGCCGCGACCGGACGAGCCGCGCGGGCAGACGACGGTGGAGCGGATGCTGGCGCGCGGGCGGGCGGGGCTGGAGCGGGTGATCGCGCATCCGGCGGTCGTGGGCTACGCGTGGCCGCGCTGGGCGGATCGCGCCGAGCAGCAACCGCCGTTCGCCGAAGGCCTCGTGCATATTGACGACCACGAGGCGCGCGAACATACGGAACTCCTAACCGACATAAATGATCGCGTCGCCCGCCTGCGGATCGCCGCGACCGACCCCGTTAAACCATGAAAACCCCGATTCGCCTGATCGCATTGCTCGTCTGCACGTTGGTAGCTGGCTGCGGCCATTTGGAAATGACGCCCGAGAGCGATCCCAACCGTGTGGTGACCGGCACGGTGAACCTCCGCATGCCGACGGATCTGCCGGCCGACGCCAGTGTGCTCGTGCGCGTGGTTGAGGGCGCACGGGGGGAGGCCACGCTGCGTGTGCTGGGAGAGCAGGCGATCACGCGGGCAGGCGAGCCGCCGGTGGCCTATCGCGTGGAATTCCGCGCGGACGACGCGCTGTTGCGCCGCGGCGTGAATATCGAGGCGCGCGTGTCGTTTGGCGGCCAGCTTCGCTACTACAATTTCAACGCGATCGGCCTGAATGCGGGCAACATTGACCGGCCGCTTGTCCTCGTGGTGGACCCCGTCAAACGCTGAGCGCCGGAACGCGTTGCCGGACCGAGCTTTTACTCGCCGCCCACCGGCGCGCGGCGCCTCGTCACATTTTTCTGCAATTTTTCGCCCATCTTATTCTCGCCCAGTCATGGCCAAACCCACTCTCGCCGATTTCCTGAAAGCCCGCGTTCGCACCGTGCGCGGCTGGCCGAAGCCGGGCGTGAATTTCCGCGACGTGACCACGCTTTTTCAAGATGCGGAGGCGTTTCGGGTGATGGTCGAGGCGTTCGCATTGGATTGCACGCAGGAGCGGATCGATCTGATCGCGGCGGTGGACGCGCGCGGCTTTATCATCGGCGGCGCGCTGGCGTATCAACTGCACAAGCCGTTCGTCCTCGTGCGTAAAAAGGGCAAGCTCCCGCACAAGACGATCTCCGCCGACTACGCGC
Organism: Opitutaceae bacterium; assembly: GCA_014376585.1. Taxonomy (GTDB): domain Bacteria; phylum Verrucomicrobiota; class Verrucomicrobiia; order Opitutales; family Opitutaceae; genus Tous-C4FEB. The sequence continues at coordinate 6,101 of JACMRG010000254.1, forward strand.
TCGAATACGGCACCGCGACCGTCGAAATCCACGCCGACGCCTGCAAGCCCGGCGACCGCATCCTTATTATCGACGACTTGATCGCGACGGGCGGGACGCTGTTGGCGGCGACGCAGCTTTTCCGCCAGATCGGCGGCGAGGTGGTGGGCGTGGCCGGCATCATCGACCTGCCGGAGCTGGGTGGCTCCGCGAAACTGCGCGCGGCGGGTTTGAACGTCCACGCGCTCTGCAAGTTTACGGAGACGGAGTAAATCAGCCTCACGCAAAGGGCGCGGAGGGCGCGGGCGGATGATCGCGCGGTGAGAACGTAAATTGGGTAAACAGGTTTTCTTTGCGTCCCCTGCGTCGTTCGCGCGAGGCTTGGGGATGGCTTTCACCATCTGGACCAACGGCAAATTCACGCCCGCCGCGACCCAACTCCTCCACGAAGGCACCCGGGCGCACCGCCTCATCACGGCGGACACGGCGACCGCCTCGGTGCTCGTCGCCGGCAAATCCGATCCCGAGTTGGCGAAGGCCGATATCGCCTTTGGCCAACCCGATCCGGCCGACTGTCTGAGCAATTCCGGGATCAAGTGGGTCGAGGTTTCCAGCGCCGGCTACACGCGCTACGATACCCCGGAGTTTCTGGAGGGTTTTCGCTCCCGCGGCTCGGCGTTCACCAACGCGTCGGGCGTTTTTGCCGATCCGTGCGCGCAGCACGTGCTCGCGATGATCCTCGCGCTGAACCGCCAGCTCCTGCCCTCGCACAGCGACCAGGTGCGCGACCAGTCGTGGCACTACACCGAGCGTCGTTACGACTCGCGGTTGCTGACCGGGCAGACCGTGCTGATGCTCGGCTACGGAGCCATCGGTCGCCGGCTCACCGAGCTGCTCGCCCCGTTTGGCGTGACGCTCTACGCCCTCCGCCGCCAGACGCGCAGCGAGACCGGCGTGCGTATCGTGGCGGAGACCGAACTCACGCGCATCCTGCCGCTGGCCGATCACATCGTTAACATTCTCCCGGCAAATCCGGCGACCGATGGATACGTCAATGCCCGCCGCCTCGCGTGCTGCCGCCCGACGGCGAAATTCTACAACGTCGGCCGCGGCAGCACGGTGGACCAGCCCGCGCTCGCTGAAGCGCTGCGCACGGGAAAAATCGCGGCCGCCTATCTGGACGTGACCGAGCCCGAACCGCTGCCCCCCGCCCACGAGTTGTGGACGACGCCGAATTGCTACATCACCCCGCACACGGCTGGTGGGCGCCACGACCAAGACGAAACGATCGTGCGCCATTTTTTGGAAAACCTCGCTGCCTTCGAACGTGGCGAGGTGGCCGCGATGACCGACCGCGTGGTGTGAGCCGGCTTCGCACCCCTCCGCACACGCTCGGCAGGCGCCGTGGAAAATTTTGTTTCTCTCCGGAATAATCTCCCCCTGACGCCTCTTAAGCCCCGAACCCAGACGGCCCGCCCTTGCGCATTCGCCCAGGTTCGCCCGGCAAATCAGAAGTCTTAGTCCTCAGGAATAAATCCACCGGTCTTTTCGTCACGACCGCTGCCATGGGGGGGCCTTTACCCAGTGTGCGTCCGGCGCAGGTGCGGGCGTGGTTCGCGACGTGGATGGAACTCGGCTGGTATTGCCGGAAGTAACGCGGCCCCGCGCGGGTTGCTTCAAGGCACTTCGTAGACTTCAATCAGGGTGAGGCCGCTGGCTCCCGCGACACCGGTCACTTGGACGGTGTAACCGCCCGGAGCGAGGTTGGCGAGGAGGACGGCGTCCTTGCTTGTCAGGCTGCTGGGAGCGAAGGCGCCGACTGCGGAGTTCGCGGCGACGAGTGCGGCGGTGCCGCCCCAGTTGTCGTTCGACTTAATGACGGTCTGCTCGCTGAACAAATCCAGCTTAGGATCACTCATCACGCCGCCAATATTGAACGGATTCACCCCGAGCGTGGGCCCGATCGCGCGGATCAGGACTTGCTTCGACGCCGAACCGGCGATGACGAAACCAGCCGTGAGAATTTCTCCCGCACTGATTTTTTTGAGCACGGAAGCATTGATCAGGCGCGGCGTGAGTGAGGTGAACTGGCTCGCGGGCGTGGAATCGTAAAGTTCCGCAATGACCGTGCCCGTGGCGCCGCCGACTCCGCTCACCCGAATGGTGTAACCGCCGGCGGGCATCGCAGGATTGTAGGAGGCGGCATCCTTGGAATCGGAGGAATAACCGAAGGCGCCGACTGCGGCAAAGGCGCGGTTGAGCGCGGAGGTGCCGCCCCAGTTGTCGTTCGCGGCGGTGACTGTTTGCCCGGAAAAAACGGCAAGAGTGGGATCGGAGAGTGTGCCCCCGACGCCGAACGCGGCGAGCGCCGGTCCGCCGGCGCGGACGAGCAGACCCTTGCTGCCCGCGGTGCCCGCGCCGCCGATCACCGTCCCGACGGTGAAGAGCGGATCGGCGTCGGTGAGATTGGTGAGGATCGAAAGATTCGCGAGGCGGCTGACGACGGGGAGATTTGAAATCGTCAGCAGGGCACCGCCGCTGGTCACGGAGCCCGTGGCGCTTTTTGCGACCACCGTGTAGGTGCCGGCATTGGCGGTCGTCGCGCCGTTTACCGTGAGCGTGGAACCCGTCTGTCCGGCGAGGGCCACGCCGTTTAGGAACCACTGATAACTTTGCGCGCCGTTCGCGGTTACGCTGAACACCGCCGCGCTGCCGTTGGCGGTGGTCTGCGATTGGGGCGCGGTGGCGATCACGGGATCGGCCGCGCCGGATTGCGTCAATGTGATGGGTTGCCCGGCGATCTTGATCGTCGTCGTGCGCGTGGCGCCCGGGTTGGCGGCGAGGCTGACCGTCAGCACGCCGGTGCCGGCGCCGCCGGCCGAGGGCGTCGCAAACGCATCGGCGGCGGTGATCGCGTAGGCGCTGCCCGGCTGGGTCACCACGAGAAATGACACGACATTGGCGGCGGCAGGTGCCGTCACGGTGCTCGCGCTCACCTGATAGGTCGCCTGATTGATGCTCGGAATATTGTCCTGATTATCGACAAACAGCGTGCCCACAAACGAAGCGTTACCGGCTTTGATAAAAACGACGGCGCCGCCCAGCCCGACGCCGGCGGGCAGGGCCACGTCGACGGCGTGCGTGGAAGTCGTTCCGATCGTGAGCGACCAGGACGTGCCGTCGGCGTCGGTGAGCGAGGCGGACGCGTTGGCGAGAGTGCCCAAATTGAACGCGCTCAGTCGAAACGTGCCGCCGGGAGCGTAGGCGGAGAGTTGGCGAAAGCCGGTGTCGGTGATGAAGGCGCGGCGCGAAGCACGATCAATCGGGTTGGTGCCCACGCTGACGTTCTGCGAATACAGCACCACGAGCGGCTGGAGCGCCTGCGCGGCGGTGGAGAATCGGCCGACCCCCAAGGCGAGGGCGGGGTTATCGTTCGGGTTAAAGAGGTAGTTGGTATCGAGCACCGCGCCCGCCATGTTTTGAATCCAAAGGGCGGAGCGGCCCGGGTTCGCGACGAAATTCGCGGTGAGCGAGAGGTTCTGGTTTATGCCGGAGGCCATCGGGGTGCCGGTGTCGGTGGTGGCCCGGCTCTGGATGCCAGCGAGGGTGAGCGGGTCGTTTTCACCGCCGGCGGTGTTGGTGCCGTCGATCACATTGTTGATCACGGTGAGATTTACGACGGGCGGAACGATCCAGTCGCCGACCCGGAGCTGGTGCACGATGTCGATGCCGGTGGCGGAGGAGCGCTGGACGTAGTTACCGTAGAGCGTGGCGTTCATGATGCCCCAAATGCTGAATCCGCGGAAGCTCGCCTGCTCCTCCACCGCGTTGCGCTCGATGAGGAGATTGCCGCCGCGCCAGCTCGCATCGGTCGAGTAGACCCACGTGCCGGTGAGGTTGGCGGGGAGATCGCGATCAAAAGTGAGGACCATCTGGGGCAGTCCGCCGACGGCGGTGGCGGAGGCCTGCGAGACGAGCACGGCCGATGCCACGATGGCGCCGTCGGTGGCGCGTTCGAAGGCGACATTCGAGCCGTTGGGCAGAGGCATATTGCCGTTCAGGGCGGTGTCGGGGTCGCCCTGCACCTGCACGCTGCGGGCGCCGGTGGAGCTTTGCACCGAGCCAAAGACGAACGTGAGGGGGGAGAAACCGTCGTCACCTGTGCGGATACTGCGGCATGAACGGATCACGTTGTTTAAGCCCAGTTGCTGCGGCTGGATGCCGTCGGCCACCGTGCTAATGAGCCGATCGGTGCCAGGGCGCGGCATCACCACGATGTGGTCGAGCAACGAGGAGGTGCAGCGCAGGAGCCGCACGCCGGAACCGCCGGAGTAAATCTTGATGTTGCGTAGCGTGGAGCTGGTGAGGCCCACGGCGAGGATGCCGGTGCCACCGGCGCGAGCCTCCACGACGACCACGTCACCGGCGCGAATCGCGGCGACATTGGCGGCCGTAGTCGCGCTCGTCAGGGGGACGGAACCGTCGGTGAAGGGCGAAACCGCCGGCATGCGACTGAAGCCCGCCCACGGCTGGCCGTTGCGGAAAACATAGACGTAGCCGATCGCCTGACCCGTCGGAATGAGGGCGTTGAGCGCGCTGGGGTTCTGCCAGCCGGGCTGGACGGTGAATTGGATTTGGCGCAAGGTGGCGCTGACGCCGGTAACAACGGCCTGCGTGTAACTTTGCTGGAGGTAGTCGACGGTGAAATTTTGCAGGGTGAGGTTATTCCCCCCGGTTAGAAAAATTCCGATCAGTCCCGGGTGGGACAGATACAAATCAGCGCCCTGCAGATTGATCGTCAGTGGGGCGGTGGTGGAGCCGCTGAAAGCCGCGTGGGCACCGGAACTCGTCGTGCTGGCGCTAAGGAAATAATAGGAGCCGGGGTCGGCGATAACGCGGGCCAGGTTGTTTTTCACGGCATAACTGACGCCGCTCTCCAAGAGCGGACCCGCATCAAGCGTCGGCTGGTTGGGCGTCAGGTTGCTCGCGGCAATCCCGAGCCGCACGAGATCGGTCGATAGGTTCAGCTGCGAAGTCTGCGCGGAAACGGAAGCGAGAGAAAGGAACAGCAGCGGCAAAATGCGGAGGTAAAGGGGCATGGATAGGTGCCGTCATCTTAGACGGTAACGTCTTTTTTTAATCTATTTAAATTCTACGCGGTCGACCTGCTGACTTACCCTGTCGAGTTCCGGATTGCTGCGCGCGTGAGGAAGCCGAAGGCGGTCTTTTTAGCAAAGCTCCGGCCGTGATGTGATGGGCCAGGCAGTGTGCGGCGACGGTGCAAATTGGTCTTGGGTTACAGCTCTCTAAAAATTGACGAACCTTCGGCTAGCCGTAGCGTCTGGTTCATCATGAAAACGCGCGCTCTTCACTCCCTCGTTCTCGGTTCGGTGGTTTTGCTCGGCGCGGCGCTGCACGCGGCCACGGCGGGTGCGGGCGATGTTGCGCCGCCGGTCACGGCCGCGAGTGCGGCGCAGGTGAAAATCCCGGCTCCCGGCTTGGAGAATGGTTACCTTAAGCTCGGCTTCGACCGTCTCGCGGGTTTTAAATTTACGCCGCCGGAATTCGATCCCGCGGCAAATCCAAACGTAAAACCGCCGACCGGAGACGAACAAATTCCGGAAACGGTAAAAGGCTGGAGCGGCAAGAAAGTGCTCGTGACCGGCTTCATGCAGCCGACAAAACTTGATAAGGGAAAGTGCACTGAGTTCATGCTCATGGCCAGCCAGATGGCGTGCTGCTACGGCGGTATCCCGAACATTAATGACTGGGTGATCGTGCGGATGCCGCAGGGCGTGCCGGTGATCATGGATGTGCCGATTTCTTTCTATGGCACGCTCAAGGTCGGCGCGACGTTTGAGAACGGTTACCTCACCGGCATCTACGAGATGGAAGGCGAGAAGATGGGCGAGGTTAAGGGCTGATTGGGGCGTGGACGTGGGGTCGGAAAAATGAATGTGGAACTCAGGAATTTGGGAAAGAATCCCAGCCTGATTCGGATCGGTTCCCCGATCTCAGGCGGGTCGTTTCCTGATTTCCTGAGTTCCACATCACTCCCCGCTCTTCCCCATTTTCTCAGCGCGAGATGTCGCGCTGGGTGAGGATGCGGAAGCCGCGGTTGCCGAGGGCCTGGCTGGCGGTGTCGGCGTCCTCTGAGCTGATCGCGAGGGCGGAGCGGCCCTCGGGGCGTTTGATGAAACTGTAGATGTAGTGGATGTTGATCTCGGCTTCGAGGAGCGCGGAGAGCACGCCTTTCAGCTCGGATTCATCGCTGATTTCGACGGCGAGGATCGGGCATTCGGTATAGGGAAAATCGTTGTTCACCATTAGCTCGCGGGCTTTGGCGGGATCGTCCACGACGAGGCGCACGATCGTGCTGTCGGTCGAGTCGAGCATGGTGATGGCCATGATGTGAACCTCGTTGTCCTTCAGGAGGGCGGTGAGTTCGTGCATGCGGCCGACGCGGTTCTCGACGAAAACGGAGAACTGGTGCACGGGATCGGTGGCGACGAGAGTGTTGGAATCAGCCATAACTTAAGGCGAAAACCTGCGTCTCCGGGCGGAAGGGTCAACTCGCGCGTTGAGGTGCGCGCGGGCGGTCCCATAGCGTGGCGGGATGGACGGCGCACTCCCCAACCACCACGCCGCGACGCAGCGGCGCGCGCAGGCGAGTGCGCGGCTGGTGTTGCGCGGGATCGCGCTGAACGCGGCGCTCGCGGCGGCGAAGTTTGCGGGCGGGATTTTCGGCCACACTTACGCGCTGATCGCGGACGGCGCGGAATCGATGATCGACATCCTGTCGTCGCTGTTGGTGTGGGCCGGCTTCCGGGTGGCGGCGCGCCCGCCGGACGAGAATCACCCGTATGGGCACGGCAAGGCGGAGCCACTGGCGGCGCTGGCGGTGGCGGTGTTTATTTTTGGGATCGCGGGCTGGATCGGCTGGAGTGCCATCCATGAAATTCTCACGCCGCATCGTGGCCCGCATTGGGCGACGCTGCCGCTGCTCGCGGGCGTGGTGGCGGTGAAGATGTGGTTTTCACGGCGCATGAGCGCGGCCAGCGCGGCGGTGGGCAGCACGGCGCTGGAGGTCGAGGCGCTGCACCACTACTCGGATGCGATCACCTCGGCGGCGGCGTTCATCGGCATCGCCGTGGCGGTGATCGGCGGGCGCGGTTGGGAAACGGCCGATGATTGGGCGGCGCTGCTGGCGTGCGCGGTGATCGCGTTCAACGGAGTGTTGATGTTCAACAAAGCCATGGCGGACGTGATGGACACGGCGGTGTCGGTCGCGTTTGAAAATGAAATCCGGGCGGTCGCCCTGCGCGTGCCGGGCGTCGGTGCGCTGGACAAATGCCGGGGGCGCAAGAGCGGACTGAGCCACCTCGTGGACATCCAGGTGCGCGTCGATGGCAACCTGACGGTGCGCGCGGGCCACGGCATCGCCCATGCGGTGAAGGATGCGCTGCTGGTCTCGGCGCCGCACGCGGTGAGCGACGTATCGGTGCACATCGAGCCGATCGGCTGAAAACGGCCCCGCCGGATGGGGCGGCCTGAAAAGGCGTGCGCCGAAGGCGGCGGCGGACTGAATTGCGGGACCCCGCTCCATCGTCCCCATCGGCTTCGCGCTCATCGCGTTTTATTTCGGAAGTGGGGTTGGCCGGGGTCGAGGCAGGCGACCATCAGCGTTACACGATCAAGTGGAGTTTTGTCTCGGCGCGCGGGTTGCTCGGGGTCGGGCTCGTCTCGGGGGTGATTCCGTTTTCGCGCTGGGGGCGCCCGCGGCGCAGTTCACTCGTTCAGCTTGCGCGCGAGTTTCCAGCCAGCATAGACGCCGAGAATGCTGCCGACGCCGCTGAGCAGGAAATTGACGAAGAATTCGAAGCCGAGCTGTTCGCCCGCCCACCAACCGACGTAGCCGCCGATGGTGGTGCCGACGAAAATGCAGAGTTTGTTCACCGGCGGACGGAAGTTGAAGCGCGGCGGGCTTGCGATGGTTTTAGCGGCGAAAATTCGAGCTGCCCTGCGGCGTGGGTCGCGGCATAACGGGTGCTACCGCTTCGGCTTCCCGCGACACTATGCTGCTTTCGCTTTCTCCCTGGTGCCTGCTCCTGCTCGCCGTGCCCATCCTCTGGATCGGCGAAGGCGTGGTGCGAGGTGTGCCGGGGCTCGCGCGGTTTAACATCCCCGTGCCCGTGGTGGGCGGACTATTGTTTAGCGCGGCGTTGCTCGGGTTAAATCTCTCGGGGTGGGCGATGATCACCTTCGCCACCAAAGTCACATCGGGGTGGTGGACGTGGCTGGTGACGCCGGAAACCGAATGGGCGGCGCGGCCCGCGAAAGCGCTTAATCTGCCCCTGCTGGTCGCGTTCTTCACGTGCATCGGGCTCGGTGCGCCGGTGCGCGTGCTGCGCACGGGCGGGCGCGCGCTGGTTGTTTTATTGGCGGCGGCGACGGCGGAACTATTCGCGAAGTTTGTAAATACGCGGGGCTAGAAAAAGTCACGATGGTTGAAATTGACGAAGCCGTCGTTCGCGCGTGCAAAATGCATTTGCCAACTATCGC